>JAFPZD010000081.1 GCA_017417465.1 Prevotella sp.
CTATAGCTCGCTCTCCTGTCAGGTGCAGGCCGGCAAGGTGAAGCTCTTCACTCGCTACGAGATGGAGGATGTGGTCATCGTCGATGGCCGCGCCCGTGGTATCATCGCCAAGAACCTGGTGACAGGTAAACTGGAGCGCTTCTCGGCCAATGCCGTGGTCATCGCTACCGGCGGTTATGGTAACACCTATTTCCTCTCTACCAACGCTATGGGCTGTAACTGCTCGGCTGCCGTTCAGTGCTATCGCAAGGGGGCCTACTTTGCTAACCCCTCTTACGTTCAGATTCACCCCACATGTATCCCCGTCCATGGTGACAAGCAGTCTAAGCTGACGCTGATGTCAGAGTCACTCCGTAACGACGGTCGTATCTGGGTGCCCAAGAAGATAGAGGATGCCAAGGCACTGCAGAACGGCACCAAGCAGGGCTGGGAGATTCCCGAGGAAGATCGCGACTACTATCTGGAGCGCCGCTATCCCGCCTTCGGTAACCTTGTTCCTCGTGACGTTGCCTCGCGTGCCGCCAAGGAGCGTTGCGACAAGGGCTTCGGCGTGAACAACACTGGTCTGGCCGTGTTCCTCGACTTCTCTGAGTCTATCAACCGTCTGGGCCTCGATGTCATCATGCAGCGCTATGGTAACCTCTTCGAGATGTACGAGGAGATTACTGACGTATTCCCCGGCGACGTTGCCAACGAGATCAACGGCGTGAAGTACTACAAGCCGATGATGATCTATCCTGCCATTCACTACACCATGGGTGGTATCTGGGTTGACTACGAGCTGCAGACCTCTATTCCTGGTCTGTTCGCTATCGGTGAGTGCAACTTCTCCGACCACGGCGCCAACCGTCTGGGTGCTTCGGCTCTGATGCAGGGTCTGGCCGACGGTTACTTCGTGCTGCCTTACACCATTCAGAACTACCTGGCCGACCAGAGCATCTGGGGCAAGATCAGCACCGACCGTCCTGAGTTCGACGCTGCCGAGAAGGCCGTTGATGCCGAGATGAACCGTCTGCTGAAGATTCAGGGTAAGCGCTCGGTTGACTCCATCCACAAGGAGCTGGGTCACATCATGTGGGAGTATGTAGGCATGGGTCGCACCGCTGAGGGTCTGAAGACTGGCCTGAAGAAGATGCACGACCTGGAGAAGGAGTTCGACACCAACCTTTTTGTGCCCGGCACGAAGGAAGGTCTGAACATTGAGCTCGACAAGGCTATCCACCTGCGCGACTTCTTTACCATGGGCCAGCTCGTAGCCTTCGACGCCCTCTCGCGTAACGAGTCCTGCGGCGGTCACTTCCGTGAGGAGTACCAGACCGAGGAAGGCGAGGCCAAGCGCGACGACGAGAACTACTTCTACGTAGGCTGCTGGGAGTACAAAGGCAAGGGCAACGAGCCCGAGCTCATCAAGGAGCCACTGGAGTACGAGGCAATTAAAGTACAAACGAGAAATTATAAAAACTAAGTAACCGGTCCGGTATGTTGCTGTATCACAGCAACCTCCGCCTTAAATAAATGAAACTATGGCTAAAAGTATAAGCTTCACCATCAAATTTTGGCGCCAGAACGGGCCAAAGGACCAGGGACACTTTGACTCATACGAGATGAAGGATATCCCTGACGATACTTCATTCCTCGAGATGCTCGACATCCTGAACGAGTGTCTCATCAACGAAGGCAAGGAGCCGTTCGTGTTCGACCACGACTGCCGCGAAGGTATCTGCGGTATGTGCTCACTCTACATCAACGGTACACCTCACGGCAAGACCGAGCGTGGCGCCACCACCTGCCAGCTCTACATGCGCCGCTTCAACGATGGCGACGTCATCACCGTCGAGCCTTGGCGCTCGGCTGCCTTCCCCGTCATCAAGGACTGCATGGTTGACCGTGGTGCTTTCGATAAAATTATCCAGGCTGGTGGCTACACCACCATTCGCACCGGTCAGGCTCAGGATGCCAACGCCATCCTCATTCCTAAGGAGGATGCCGACGAGGCTATGGACTGCGCCAGCTGCATCGGCTGTGGCGCCTGCGTCGCCGCTTGTAAGAACGGCTCCGCCATGCTCTTTGTATCGTCGAAGGTCTCTCAGCTCGCCCTCCTTCCCCAGGGCCGCGTAGAGGCTGCCCGCCGTGTGAAGAACATGATTGCCAAGATGGACGAGCTCGGCTTCGGTAACTGCACAAACACTCGCGCTTGCGAGGCTGTCTGCCCGAAGAACGAGACCATCGCCAACATCGCCCGCCTGAACCGCGAGATGATCAAGGCAAAGCTGGCTGACTAAATTAAGTTTATGCCCACCGTCGGCTTCTTCGTGAGCCGACGGTGGCTTTTTCTAAATGTATGACACAATGACTGCACTACAATTTGACGCAATGAACACTCAGCTGTGGCAAAACATCGGTGCCATAGCCGACAGCAAGCCCCTGATGACTCGTCTTGCCAAATACGTGGCTCGGCTCGTAAAAGAAAAGAACGACCCCACGCTGATGACAAAGGAGGAGTTCATGGCAAAGTTGGAAAAGGGCGAGGAGGACTATCGTCAGGGTAAAACATTTGCTATGATGCCTGGTGAGAGTTACGAGGATTTCCGTAAACGCATTGGCCGATGATTTATGTTGTAAGCCTTACTGAACAGGCTCTTACCGACTCTGACCGCTTGGAGCTGGATGAACCCAAGGTTTATCAGAAATTCCTGACCTTTCTTAAAGAACTGGCAGAACACCCAAAGACTGGCACGGGCCACCCCGAACCACTAAAGGTATGCCGGAAGGGCGATGGAGCAGACGACTATCGAAGAAGCATCCCATGGTCTATCGCATCTTCGACACCGAGGTGGTGGTGCTTGTTCTCTCAGCATACGGTCATTACGACGACAAGTAGTGCACGCATCACCCTCATCTCTACCGCTTTGACGGTGGCAAAATACACATTATTATTATATCTTACAGAATAGCGCTTCTGTTCGTACTATGAAATAGATATTGAGCTTTTGCTCTTGTTCTTTGCACTCGAAACCGCCAAACATTCATCGCAAGAAGGACAAGCGGTCGAAAGTTTGCACTTCCTATATCATCGCCAAAGCCGTAGACTATGAAGCAACAAGCCATTCTAGCTATTATTGCTATTGTTGTTTTGGCCATTCTTGCATGGCCAAACGTGATTATCCTACTATTAGTTTTTCCCGTTGCCTACTACTTCATCAACAGGTTTAGGGAAAAGGAGGAACCGCCGCGCGAGACGTTTGCCAACATAGAAGAGGTGGAAAAGAAGTTTGGGGAACCCGACGACGTGGTAGTGCTCGATGCCTCAAAGGCTAATGAGCTGTCCTCGCTCATTCTGTTTTTCAAAGCTAAAGATGTGATGGTAGTGGCTGGCGAAGAACTAAAGATAAGCGACATGGTGAGTGTGGTGTCCAAAAACTTAGCGACCCCTTATACCATAGACGAATGGGCTGTTATCATCACTACAAAAGTGCCACAGCGTCCCACCATATACCTGCGGGTGGGATACGACGGCGGTCTGGCGAGTGACATTGCAGCACACATTTCTGAAGTCTATGAAAGACCATGAGCAAAAGTCAGAACGCCAAGAAGATCCTCGCAGGGAAACGATTCACAACCAGCACCGCCGGTCGTATTGGCTAGACTACCACCAAAAAGGGTCGGAGGATAGTACGAGTCTTCTCGGAGCAAAGCGGGAGTCTCTTCGGAGCAAAACGGGAGTCTCTTCGGAGCAAAGCGGGAGTCTCTTCGGAGCAAAGCAGAACTCCTTTCGGAGCAAAGTCGTTCAGCCCACGGTGCCCTCAAGCGAAACGCTGAGCAGCTTCTGCGCTTCGACGGCGAACTCCATGGGGAGTTTCTGTAGAACTTCCTTGGCGTAGCCATTGACAATGAGGCCAACAGCCTGCTCGGTGGGAATGCCTCGCTGGTTACAGTAGAAGAGCTGATCCTCGGAAATCTTACTCGTTGTGGCCTCATGCTCGAAGATGGCCGTCGGGTTATGGACGTCCATGTAAGGGAAAGTGTGTGCGCCACAGTCGGAGCCCAGCAGCAGGGAGTCACAACTGGAGTAGTTACGGGCATTCTCAGCCGTAGCCGCGGCTCTCACCAGGCCACGGTATGAGTTCTGCGAGTGCCCGGCGGAGATACCTTTCGAGATGATGGTGCTCTTCGTATTGCGACCGATGTGAATCATCTTCGTACCCGTATCAGCCTCTTGGTAGTTGTTCGTGACAGCCACGGAGTAGAACTCGGCTGTGCTGTCATCGCCACGCAGGATGCACGAAGGGTACTTCCACGTAATGGCAGAGCCCGTCTCGACCTGCGTCCACGAGAGCTTTGAGCGCGCACCTCGCAGGTCGCCACGCTTGGTGACAAGGTTGAGCACGCCACCACGTCCCTGCTCGTCGCCAGGATACCAGTTCTGCACGGTAGAGTATTTCACCTCAGCATGGTCCATGACAATAATCTCAACGATGGCAGCATGCAGCTGGTTCTCGTCACGCATGGGTGCCGTACAGCCTTCGAGGTATGAGACGTAGCTATCGTCGTCAGCAATGATAAGCGTGCGCTCAAATTGCCCAGTGTTACGGGCATTGATACGGAAGTAACTGCTCAGTTCCATGGGACAGCGCACGCCCTTAGGGATGTAGACGAAGGAGCCGTCGCTGAAGACTGCCGAGTTCAGGGCAGCGAAGAAGTTGTCACGATAGGGGACAACAGTACCCAGATACTGGCGCACCAAGTCAGGGTGTTCCTTGATAGCCTCGCCAATAGAACAGAATATCACGCCCTTCTCACGCAACTTCTCCTTGAACGTTGTCTTTACGCTTACCGAGTCCATGATAGCATCGACAGCGGTGTTGCCACTCAATGCCAAGCGTTCCTCGAGAGGGATGCCTAACTTGTCGAACGTCTTTTCCAGCTCAGGGTCGATACCCGCCGTAGAAGTGCCGGGCGTAGCGGCCTTCTTCGCAGTAGGGTCAGCATAGTACGAGATGGCCTGATAGTCGATGGGTGGCACATGGACATGTCCCCATGTTGGTTCCGTCTGCTCACGCCAATAGCGAAAAGCTCGCAGACGAAAGTCGAGCATCCACTGCGGCTCGCCTTTCTTCTGCGAAATCAGGCGCACAACGTCCTCGTTGAGGCCTTTCTCGATCACTTCCGTGTGTACGTCGGTGGTAAAGCCGAACTCGTATTTCTGTTCGGCAATCTTACGCACCAGTTCGTTGTCGTCCTTTTGCTCCCTAACTTTGTCTTCCACTTTAAATAAAGAGGATTAACGATGTGTGTTCACATACATCTTGCGGTTGCCACGAATATACAAGCCACTGTTGACAGGACGGTTGCCCACGCAGCGACCCTGCAGGTCGTAGAAGTTTCCGTCGTTTTGTCTCCCTACGTTCTGTATCTCGTGTATACCCGTCAAGTTCTTCAGGAATTCAATGCCACGCTGTGCATCAATTTTCCCATAACCGAAGCGTTGAGGACTGTCAAGGGTGAACGAGTCGTTGCGCGACGTTTCCTCCAGCACCTTCTTCACATCGGCAAGTGTCAGGTCGGGCCTGGCCTGCAGCCAAAGGGCCACGATACCAGCCGCTGCAGGACACGACATCGATGTACCATCCTCGGAACTATAAGGATGACCCTGCCACTGCATATTGTCGAGCATGGCATCAGCATCAACCGTATAGCTACTTACCGAAGACACGATGTTGACGCCGGGTGCAGTGACAGTGGGTTGTTCTACACCGTTGAACATGGTTCCGTAGCTTGAGAACCAAGCATAGTCGCCCAAAGTGTATCCCTCCTCCTCATCCTCGGTTTCTTTGGGCGTGCCGTCGTAGCTACGGTAGTCGGTGTTGGCACAATAGGCTCCCACACTGATTACGTTGGGTGTACTGGTCCAGTCACCTCCCGACATTTCACTGTTGCCAAGATCGCTACCTTTCATCGAGTAGAATCCAGCGAGTGACTCCCAAGCATCGAACTCAGTGCCTGCAGATCCTGTAATGACCAGCTGGAAGAAGTCATAGCCACTGGCCGATACGCTGCCATCAATGAATGCTTCGAACTTCAGCCGTCCATTCTCCAGACTGCCTACACCAAGTCCCATCTCACCGTCAAAATACTTTGCCAGGTTTTCATTGTCCTCGCTTGAAATCAGCTTGATGGTCTCCTCGCACGATGGTGTGGCCTTGAGTACCTCTGACGACCATACGACACGGTTTGCAAACATGTTGAAAATATTTAACTGCACGCCAACCGTGGTGCCGGTTCGTGTGTAACCGTACACTCCCGATTCGTACAAGTAGCGATTATCACTTTCATCGTAAGGCATCAGTAACCCTTTTACCGATGAAGTGGCGTTCTTCAGCTGACGGTGTAGATAGATGGGGTAACCGCCCTCGTTACCTGCCGACATAACGGGTATGCAATAGGCCGACAAGTCAGCAATAGCTTCTGGCACGGTTCCAGTGCCATTGTGAGGCCCCATGTGGTTGTTCATGCTGGCACTAAGTACCAGTGGCTGGTCAGACTGCCGGGCGTAGGCACCGACAAACGCCAGTGCCAACTCAACGTATTCCTCAGCTTCGGTATCCTCATCAAAGCCCTCTACTTCCACTTCGTTCAGAGGTATCAGCACGATGTCAGCTTCGGGAGCCATGCCGCCGAAGCCCATTGGCGAAAGCGATCCTGCCGCAATACCGGCCGTATGCGTGCCGTGGTACTCAGTGGGATCGTCGGTCGTCAGCTGTGCAATCAGCTCAGGCGTGTCGTAGACAGACCCAGGGAAAGTGTACTCACCCGCCTCAGTGTCGTTGACGGTAAACTTACGCCCGTTGTTGTCGCCCATCATATAGACACACTTGATGCGTGAATGACCCTGGCTGTCCTTGAATGCCGGATGCTGGAAGTCGAAACCGCCATCGATGAGGCACACCGTAACGCCCTTGCCGGTGAACGTTGTCTCAGGATGTGTCGCCTCGGGGCCGTTCAACAAGCTGACGTTTGTCTCACGTCGCGTCACGTCGGTCTTGTACTGCGGCTTATGACCAACGTCAATGCGCACAATCCCATCGATAGCCTCAACGTCGTGAACACGGTCCACGGGCACACTGACAACTGCCTGCTTGCCCAGACGGGCCTGCACCTCGGCGCCGGCTTCACGCAGGCTGGCGAAGGTCGCTGCATCCTGAGCTCCATCGGTCTTTACCACCAGGCGGACACGCTGCCCGTCGGTCTGTGTTCCCGACATGTGGTCATGTCCACGGGCAGCACTGCTGGCCTTGGCCTGCTCCTTAGCGATGCGGAGCATGGCGCTTGTGGTCAGTTTCGACTGTGCGGCAATCACCATGCAAACCATGAGTGCCACTGCTGTCGTGAATAGTCGTTTCATTGCTGATGACTTTCTTAAGGATTATAGTTTCTGCTGTACCTCAATCTCAGTGAATGTCTCAATGATGTCACCAACCTGGATGTCGTTGAAGTTGACGAGCGAGATACCGCACTCGAAGTTGGTAGCCACCTCCTTGACGTCGTCCTTGTAGCGCTTCAGGGCGTTGATGGCGCCCGTGAACACCACGATGCCGTCGCGAACCAGGCGAGCCTTGTCGGTGCGGTGGACCTTGCCCTCGGTGACCATGGCGCCGGCGACAGTGCCAATCTTCGAAATCTTGAACACCTCGCGCACCTCGACTTGTCCGGTGACCTCCTCCTTGATGACCTTGTCGAGCATGCCCTCCATGGTGGAGCGCACATCCTCGATGGCATCATATATAATAGAATAGGTGTTGATTTCGACGCCCTCGCTGTCGGCAAGCTTACGGGCGGCCGACGAGGGACGCACCTGGAAGCCGATGATGACAGCCTTCGATGCCGATGCGAGCATGACGTCGTTCTCGCTGATCTGTCCGACGGCCTTGGCAATGACATTGACCTGCACCTTCTCTGTGGAGAGCTTGATGAACGAGTCGCTGAGTGCTTCGATGGAGCCGTCGGTGTCGCCCTTGACGACAATGTTCAGTTCGTGGAACTCGCC
The DNA here is from genome assembly GCA_017417465.1 of Prevotella sp. Classification (GTDB taxonomy): domain Bacteria; phylum Bacteroidota; class Bacteroidia; order Bacteroidales; family Bacteroidaceae; genus Prevotella. The sequence continues at coordinate 8,045 of JAFPZD010000081.1, forward strand.
GAGTGCGATGCGGTGCGAGATGTCATCGAGACCAATGGTACGCTGCGTACGCAGACCCTGCTCACGCTGCAGCTGCTCACGCTTGCTGGCAATCTCACGAGCCTCCTGCTCGGTGTCCATCACGTTGAAGGCGTCGCCAGCGGTCGGAGCACCGTTAAGTCCGAGAATGATGGCGGGCTCGGCAGGACGTGCCTCCGTGATGCGCTGGTTACGCTCGTTGAACATGGCCTTAATCTTACCATGGCTGGAGCCGGCGATGACGATGTCGCCCACCTTCAGCGTGCCGTTCGAGACGAGCACGGTGGAGACGTAGCCGCGGCCCTTGTCGAGCGACGACTCGATGATGCTTCCGGTAGCCTTACGGTTGGGGTTGGCCTTCAGGTCGAGCATCTCGGCCTCAAGGAGCACCTTCTCAAGCAGCTCGTCGACGCCAATACCCTTCTTGGCACTGATCTCCTGGCACTGGTACTTGCCACCCCAGTCTTCGACCAGCAGGTTCATGTTGGCCAGGTCCTCGCGAATCTTGTCGGGGTTGGCACCAGGCTTATCAATCTTATTGATGGCAAACACCATCGGCACGTTAGCAGCCTGGGCGTGGGCGATGGCCTCCTTGGTGGTAGGCATCACCGAGTCGTCGGCAGCGACGATGATGATGGCGATATCGGTCACCTGTGCACCACGGGCACGCATAGCCGTAAAGGCCTCGTGACCAGGGGTGTCGAGGAACGTGATCTCACGACCGTCGGGCAGCTCCACGTTGTAGGCACCGATGTGCTGCGTGATGCCGCCAGCCTCACCAGCGATGACGTTGGTCTTGCGGATATAGTCGAGCAGCGATGTCTTACCGTGGTCGACGTGTCCCATCACCGTCACGATGGGTGCGCGCGGCTGCAGGTCGTTCTCGTCGTCCTCTTCCTCATGAATGGCGTTCTGCACCTCGGCCGAGACGTACTCGGTGGTAAAGCCGAACTCCTCAGCGACGATGTTGATGGTCTCAGCCTCCAAGCGCTGGTTGATACTGGCCATGATACCGATGGCCATACAGGTGCTGATGACCTTCACCACGGGGACGTTCATCATCGTGGCAAGCTCCGAGACGGTGACAAACTCCGTCAGCTTGAGCACCTTGCTCTGGGCGGCCTGCGAAGCCATCTCCTCGTTGATGCGCTCCTGGACGGCGTCGCGCTTCTCCTTACGATACTTGGCGCCCTTCTTGTTCTGGGTGGTCTTCGACGTGAGGCGTGCCAGCGTCTCCTTGACCTGGCGTGCCACATCTTCCTCGTTCACCTCCAACGGCTTCTGGATGGCGCGGTTCTTCTTGCCCTTCTTGCCACTCTGGTCGCGGTTGTTGTCGTTGAAGTTCTGGTTGCCACCCTTGTTCTTCTTCTTGCCGCTGCCCTGGCTCTGCTGTTGCTGCTGCTTGGCGGCCTCCTCAATGTCGACCTTGCCAGTGCGGATGCGCTCGCGCTTCTTCTTCTCACCGCTGGCCTGACTGCTGGCAGCCTTCTGCTGAGCGGCTTTCTCCTCACGCTGTTTGCGCTTCTCCTCCTTCGTCTTCTTCTTCGGGCGGGTGCTCTGGTTCAGTGCCGACAGGTCAATCTTGCCGAGCACATTCACCTTGGGAGCCAACTTCTCCTCGCTCTTCAGGGTGAAGATCTTGGTGGCGGGGGCAGCCTCTTCGGGAGTAACGGTGTCGGCCGTCGGGACATTTTCCTCGACGGGGGCAACCTCCTCGACAACGGGAGCGGGCTGAGGAGCCTCTTCGACGGGTGCTGGAGCGACCTCCACCTTTGGCACCACCACCTCTTCTGTGGGTGCCGAGCTGGCGCTCACGGGTTCCTTTGCCGGGCTTTCGGCAGCAGCCTTCGGCTCAGGTTTCGGTGCAGGACTGACCGTTGGTGCAGGGCTGGCCGTCGGTGCTGGTTTCGGCTTGCCGACGTTCGCCAAGTCTATTTTCCCCAGTGGCTTAAACTGCTGGCGCTGCGCCATTGCCTCCTCCGTCTTTGTCTTGACGGGGGCTTCCGGCTTCTTCTCCACCACCTTTGGCTTTTTGGGGAAGAGTTTGTCAGCTTGGGTCTTCACCGCTTTGTCACTGCTGAACTCATGCACCAGTGCGTCGTACTGCTCATCGCTGATCTTGGTGTTGGTAGTGACGTCGTCACGAATCTCTCCCAGACTCTTCTTGTTCTTCAGGAAATCAACTGCCGTTTGAAGTCCTATGTTCAGTTCGGTAAGTACTTTATTTAATCTTATTCCCATTTGTTTTGTTTTGAGGTTTGAGATTTGAGATTTGAGATTTGCTTCTTAGTTTTGAGGTTTGAGATTTGAGAACTGAGCTTCATTGCAAATAGATAATCCTCAAATCTCAAATCTCAAATCTCTAATCTTTTTTCGAATTCTGCCTTCAGCACCTCCAGCAGGTGGTCGACGGTCTCCTCTTCCAGGTCAGCCTTTTCGATGAGCAGCTCACGCGGTGCATTAAGCACCTCCTTGGCCGTGTCGTAACCAAGGGCCTTGACGGCGTCGATGACCCACTGGTCTACTTCGTCGGCAAACTCGTCGAGGTAGATATCCTCGTCGTTCTCGCCCTCGTTCACCACGCGGAACACGTCGATGGTATGTTCGGTGAGCATCGAGGCCAGCTTGATGTTCATGCCGCCCTTGCCGATGGCGAGGCTCACCTCCTCGGGCTGCAGGTAGACCTCAGCCTTGTGGTTCTCCTCGTCGAGGATGATGCTGGTCACCTTCGCAGGCGAGAGGGCACGCTGTATAAAGAGTTGTACGTTGCTCGTGTAGTTAATCACGTCGATGTTCTCATTCTGCAGCTCGCGGACGATGCCGTGCACGCGGCTACCTTTCACGCCGACGCAGGCGCCGACGGGATCGATGCGGTCGTCGAAGCTCTCGACAGCCACCTTGGCACGCTCACCCGGCATACGCGCCACCTTACGGATGGCGATCAGGCCGTCGTTGATCTCGGGCACCTCGGCCTCCAACAGGCGCTTGAGGAATTCGGGACTGGTACGCGAGAGCATGATGCGCGGATTGTTGTTCTCGTTGGTGACCTCCTTCACCACGGCACGGATAGTCTCACCCTTGCGGTAGTTGTCGGCAGGAATCTGGTCGCTCTTCATCAGGTGCAGCTCGTTGCCCTCGTCGTCCATGAGGAGCACCTCGCGCTTCCACATCTGGTACACCTCGCCAGAGACGATGGTGCCCACCTTGTCCTTGTACTTCTGGTACAGGGCATCGTGGTCGAGCTCCAGAATCTTCGATGCCAGCGTCTGACGGAGGTTAAGGATGGCACGGCGTCCAAACTTCGTGAAGTCGACGGCCTCGCTCACTTCCTCGCCCACCTCATAGTCGGGCTCAATCTTCAATGCCTCGCTGAGGGCTATCTCACGATTCTCGTCGCTCACCTCGCCATCGTCGACGACGACGCGGTGGCGGTGAATCTCAAAGTCGCCCTTGTCGGGGTTCACAATCACGTCGAAGTTCTCGTCCGAACCGAACATCTTCGCCAGCACATTGCGGAAACTCTCCTCCAGCACGCTCACAAGCGTGGTGCGGTCGATGTTCTTCGTCTCCTTAAACTCCTGAAAGGTCTCAAACATACTGGGATCTTTCGTGCTTTTCTTTGTTGCCATATTTCTTATTCTTGATTCTTGATTCTAATGCAAATTGCCAATCGGGATGGGCGCTTTACTTGAAGTTCAGCAAATACTTTGTCGAGCGCACGTCGTCCATCGAGAACAGCAAGTCGACGTCCACCTTCACAGGGCGCTTCTTACCCTCGGGCACCTGCTTCTCCTGTGTGGTCACCGTGAAGTGACGTCCGTCAACAGCCTTCAGCGTGCCGATGATCTTCTTACCCTCGGCATCGACGACCTCCACCTGGTCGCCCACGTGGTTCTGGTACTGCTGTTCCACCTTGAAGGGCTGTCCCAGCCCTGCTGAGCCTACTTCCAGCTCATAGTCGCCCAGCTCGTCGCCCATCTGCTCCTGCAGGTAGCGGCTCAGCTCGGCACAGTCTTCAATCCACACGCCATCGGCATGGTCAATCTCAATCACGATGCGGTCGTCGCCCTCCATCATGATGTCAACGAGGAAGTAGTCACCCTTTTCGAGCCACGCTTCCACATACGTCTTAATCGTTTCCTTTGTTATCATTGATGCTCTCTCTAATAAGAAATGAGGAGCTTTCTGCAAGCCCCCCATTCCACTGAACGGCTGCAAAGGTACACATTTTTTCTGATTCCTGCAAGGAAAATGCAAAAAATGTTATTGAAAGGGGCAACTTTACTGAAAAAGAAGCACTTCCCACACCACAAACAGGCATGGGAAGTGCTTATTTAGGAGGTGAGGAGGTGAGGAGGTAAAGGAGTAAAGTAGAATAGATCTATCCTCCATTTTTACTGGATCTCAGAGTGGCAGAGGTATTCTACTTTACCTCCTCTACTCCTTACTCCTTTACTCCTCAACTCCTTACTCAATTCTCTTCGTTCTCGTCGTCCCAGACGTCGAGGTGTTGGCGGGTGCCCGCCTTGCCAGGAATTTCGTCGTCTGGGTCAGCGGGGGTGATGTCCGTGTCACCAGCCACTGTAGTAATGGTATTACAAACCATTGCCTGAAGCTCGATATCGGTGATTTCAGCGACGGGCGCCATATAACAGGTTTTCTTCATAATCTGCTTCTCCATGAGTTTACTTTATGATTACTTTCTTTCCGTTCTCGATGTAGACACCCTTCTGCCGGGCACCCTTCGTCAGAGAGCGTCCCTGCAGGTCGTAGAGGCTGTCGGTGGTGTCTTGCTGACTTTCCACGACTTCGATACCAGTAGTGGTGCCGCCGTCGAAGTTGACCATGGCGATACGTGCCCCGGCAGTCTTGGCCTTCAGGTAGGCATGTGTGCCAGACATGGTTGTTGCACCGGCTGACCTGTAAAGTTTGGTGCCACTGATGAAGTAGTCGCCTTCGGCGATGGTCTGCTCGGCATCGTAGCTGCCCACGAAGTCGAAGTTCTTACCATCTACCTGCGGAGTGCTGTTGACGATAGTGCCAACGAAGTAGAACGTGCTGGCCTCGCTATTGGTCTGCATCACGACGGGCGTGTTGGCCTTCAGGCTGGGTGTCGTCATCTTGTTGAAGTTCACCGTCACATTACTGGCGTCGCTGCTTTCCTCGCTATACTCAGCAATGACCACATCGTCGCCGAAAGCAGCCTTGACGCCAGCTTCGTCGACGTCGAAGGGCACCACGAACGAGTTCCAGCTGCCGTTATTGGCGAAAGTGCGCTTCACTTTCACAACGGCATCGGTAGCAGCAACGGGGCTGTAGTCGATGTCTTCGTCGATGGTGGCATCGACGCCGAGGTACTTAACGCGGAAGTTGTCGGTCACGACCCAGTTGTCGGTGCGATGGTCGCTGGTGGTCTTGCGGATACCAATTGTCAGCTGGGCATTGTTGGCATTGACCTTCACCCTAATCGTGTTCCGGTAGAGGCCGTTCTCGAAGAAGGCGGCGGCCTGCATCATGTTATTGGGGAAATTGCCGATGGCAGTATTAGTACCCTCGCCCGGAGCCTTGTCGGCCTCAGCGTGGATGTACATCAACGGGGTCTCCTCGTCGCCGGCATAGAACATAGCGGGCGCATGCAGCTCGTCGCCGTTGACCACGCTTTCCACATGCGGGTTGATGTTGCCGTCACGATAGTACGACTGTACGCTTACCTCATAATAGCCCGCCTTCGGGAACGTCACCTCCTGTGAAAGGTTGTAGGTCTGCGAGTTAAAGCTCTCGGTGACCTTGTCGCCGAAGTTGCGATTGCCCCATTCCCAGCCTTGGTCGAGGTTGGTCCAAGGATTATTGAGCGCGGCGAACTTGTTGAAGCTGGCATCGCGGACGATGACCGTGACGTCGACGGGATTCTCCTCTGAGGCATTGTCCATCTGTGCCAGACGGTCGGCTTTCGTGATGAGCATCCACTCGGCATCGGTATTACCGGGCGTGCCCCATGTTCCGGTCACGGTATTAAAGTGGTGGATGCCACCGCCGTCGACCTCACCATCCGGATCGAAGGCCAGATAGCCACGGCTACCCTTGATGGCATAGACGCCAGGCTTTCCGCTAACGGGCTCAAAGGTATAGGTGTCTTTGTCGTTATTCCATCCATCCACGTAGGGGCTGCCGTTGAGGTACTTATCGCGGGCATCGCCAGAAATGAGTTCATTGAACTGGATGGTGTAGCCATTGCCATTCTGTGCCAGCGTGGCCAGCAAGCCGGGCCAACCCAAGGCAGCATGCGTGCCCCAGTCAGAACCGCTGGTCAGGTAAGCCTTGCGACCCACGTTCAGCAGATAGAACTCACCCTCGGCGGGCTCATTGCCCTCGTAGGCAGCCTCGTCCTTCTCGATGTGGGCTATCTTACGGTCGACACGCAGTGCGGTGAGCGCATTGCTCACTTCTTCAGCAGTCAGTCCGTTGGCTTTCACGTTCTCGGCAGCAGTCGTAGTCACGCCCTCGGCACTGGCCAAGGCAATCGTGGCAGCAAGGATGGTTGCGTCAACGGCCTTCGCATTGTCGATGGCGGTGCGCAGAGCATTGACACGAGCCGTCAGCACCTCCACATCAGTCGATTCCTTATCAGCATTGGCTTCTTGCAGGGCCGTGTCCAGCGCAGCCTGCAGCACATCGGTCGTCTGGCCCGTAAACGCCTCGGCCTCAGTGATGAGATCTGCCAGTTGGGTTTGCAGCGGCGTCACGAAGTCTTCCAGCTCGCCGAGATATTTCAGCGAGAAGCTGCCGATGATGATCCAGTGGCTCTTGAACGGATTGGTGTTGTTGGTCTCCTTGATACCCAAGCGCAGCGTGCCGTCGGCCACTTCCACACGCAGGGGCTGCGAATGGTACTGGCCGTCCTCACCCATAGCGCGGGCAGCCTGCCACCAGCTATCTACGACGCTCAAACCGCCTTCGACCAATGGTTTAGCCGCATAGTCGGCAACGGGCGTGGGCGACGTAAACGAGTAGATGCTGGGCAGCTTCACTTGCTGGTTGTTGGCATAGAGGTAGCCGTTGACCGTGGCATCGCCGTTGGCCACATAGTCGTCGTAGTCGGCTTTACACAGCTCGTTACCCTCAGAGGGACTGAACAGGGCATAGGCCTGCACCTCGTACTTTCCGTTGGGCACGCTGATGGTCTGGTAGAAGTCCAGATTACTGTAGTTCCACGACTCGAACGCACGGTTGGGGCGGAAGCCGTCCACCCAGCCTGCGCCACCGCCATTACGTTCGACCGTCCACTGCGGTGTGATTTTGTCGTTGTTCATCAGCTCAGGGTTCACCATCAGCCAAGTGACGTCGATGGGATTCTCTTCCGTGGCATCCTCCATGGCAGCCAGTCGTTCCTCACGTGTCCAGAGTTTCCAGGCGTTGCGCGTCGTGCCGTCCTTAATGAGCAGATTTGGATTACTGTTGTCGACGCTTAGCCAGCGGTCGTGGTTGATGGTGATGTAGGCATTGTCCTTTGTGCCCGTAATCTTCCAGCGTGTGGGGCATCCACCGCCATCCCAGTCAAGATAGAGCAGACCGCCGTCACCATATTCGCAGCCCAGCTTCTCGCTGCCAGCCTGTGTGTTCAGTGTCCAGCCGTCGTTACCAGGATTTTGGAGGATAAAGGGACGTCCATACGACCCCACGTTGGCCGCTGTGTTCCAACGGCTACGGTCAGCACCGGCGATGGCCTGATAGCCCTGAACCCACAGGCCCGTCTCCACATTCTGCAGGAAGTACTCGCCGGCAGGTCCGTTGAAATTGGCCGTCAGCGTGTTGTTGTTGGCGATAATCTTGTTTACTAACGAGGCACCGTAGTAGTCATTGCTATTGTCACCAGCAAAGTCCATCATGATGATGCCCGTCGGTCCGCCAGCGTTCGCGTCAAGGTAGTCGCAGACATACTTGTTTGTTGCCTTGGCACAAGCGCCGATGTCAGTGGTCAGTCCCGAACCCGTGTAGCCCGACGTATGGTTGATGTACAAGCGGTTGGGGCAGTGAATGGTCATCGACTCGTCGAGCATGGCCCCGATGGCTTCGTTCTTAGTCGTCGTATTGACGTTCTCATAGTAGTCCTGAAGGATGATGTGGAAAGCCCCGTCGCCATTCAGCATGGTGGTGGCACGATGGGTGTTGTCTGCCCAGCCGTCGATGCCTCCAACGGTAGCGGCCTTGGTATCCGCCACCGCGTCACGGGCAAAGACGAGCATCTTGCCACGCACATCGCCAAGGGTAAGATTAGGATTCCATGCCATCAGCACGTCATCGAAGTCTGTTAAGATGGGGGCAATGACCTGCTGCCACTTGCCGTCATCCTGACCCGTGTTGTTCTCGTTGCGGATGATGACGATTGCAAACTCTTGGGGGTTGGCAGTGAGTTTGGTCTTCAGATTGTTGAGTTCAGCACGCAGGGTCGTACCTGTTGAAGCACGTAAAAGGCCCGACCCGTGGTAGATGGGGCCGTCGGCAGATTCATCGGTGGGGCGCAGGTCGAAAGCGCGGACGCCACTCTCCCACTGTTCAGCGATGGTCTTGGTCTGCGTCTGGGCGAAGTAGGCGGTAAGAGAGCTCACCCCCGACGTTGCCGCATCATGTGCCCCTGGGATGGATAGCTGTGTGAGATAAACATTGTCGGGCAGCGAAGCCATCCAGTTGTTGCCACCTGCCCAAGCCGCCTGCATGGAAATCAACACGAACAGCGCGGCAAGAACTGTTCTGTTCAGAAGATTGCTTGTTTTCATAACTATGGTTATTTTTAGTTTTTGTTTTAAGTCGGCTGCAAAAATACAACAAAATCAGGAACCACAAATACGTCTGACACGAAAAGGTTGTGGCCGACTTGCATTTTGAACTGAAAGTTTCATCGCTTGACGAATAATTGGCTTTTTTGAGTTAGGAGTAAAGGAGTAAAGGAGTAAGGAGTAAAGTAGAATAGTTTTGAGGAATAAAGGAGTAAAAGAGTGGAGGAGAAAAGTGGTTAATTGAAAAAAAACGGTAAAAAATTTCGGTTTTTCCGAAAAAGTGTGTACCTTTGCCCCCTCAATTGAGAATGTGTGCCCGTCGACGATTATGAAAAAAGTCTTTCTGACGCTTATTTCGCTGTATATCACGCTGGTGCTAAGCGCCCAGACCGTTTATAATGTATTGGACTTTGGTGCCATTGGCGATGGTGTCGCCGATGACGCTACCGCCCTACAGGCGGCCATAGATAAATGTACGCGCGAGGGCGGCGGCCGCGTGTTGCTGCCACGCAACCACACGTTCCTCTGTGGCCCCGTTGAGCTGAAGTCGAACGTGGAGCTCCATCTGGAACCGACGTCCACACTGCTTTGTAACCCCGATGAAAGCATCTACAAGCTGAGTGCCTTCGGTGCCAACGAGGGTGAAGGTATGCTATGGCTGTATGCCAACGAAGCCCATAACCTGAGCATCACGGGCCGCGGCACCATCGACGGCAACGGCATCAAGTTCATGGGCATGGAGCTGAGCGACAGCTACGAGCTGAAGCCACTGGCCAACCAGGCGTTCGATCCTCGGCCGCATGTGCTGACGCTGATTGGCTGCCGCAACGTGCTGGTACGCGACGTCACCATCCGCGAGGGTGCCTACTGGACGGTACACCTCATTGGCTGCGACGGTGCCACCATCGACGGCATCTCGCTGCTTAACAACCTGAAGATTCGTAACGGCGATGGCATCGACATCGACCACTCGAAGAACATACGCATCGCCAACTGTAACATCACCAGCGGCGACGACTGCATCTGTCTGAAGAACCGCCGCGAGTGGCAGCGCTATGGCTCGTGCCACGACATTGTGGTGACCAACTGCGTGATGGCCTCCCGCTCGTGTGCTATCAAGATTGGCAGCGAGAACATGGACTCCATCTACAACGTCATGGTGACGGGCTGTGTCATCCGCAACAGCAACCGCGGACTGGGTATTCAGAACCGCGACGAGGGGACGGTGACCGACGTGATGTTCTCCAACATCCTGATGGACCTGAAACTGTGGAGCGACGTGTGGTGGGGCAAGGCAGAGCCGATCTACGTCACCAGCTACCCGCGAGCCGACGGTAACCACAAGGATGCTAACTGGCGCTTCCCCAAGGGACAGACGCAGGGCGCCTGCGGCGAGGTGGCACGTATCGCCTTCAACAACATACAGGCGACGTCGGAGAACGGCTGCTTCATCGGCGGCGACACACAGACGAAAGTACACGACATCACGCTGAGCAACGTCACGCTGAACCTGCGGCGGCGGACACAGTATGCCAACGGCATCTATGACAAGCGGCCCTGCCGCGACGAGGCTTTCGTGACAGGACGCGTCTATGGGGTTTATATCGAACAGGCTACCGACGTGAAGGTGGAGAACCTGAATGTTAGCCAGAGTTTAGCTGCCTACGAGGGTAAGGTGAAATGGCCCGATAACGACCCGAACCCCGCTAAGAGGCTTAAGAACGCTATTAACAAGGCTGCGAGCAGCGTTAAGTAAGAGGTCTTGAAGACATAGTAACGGTTTTTTTAAAACACAGTAACATAATAACAAATAGTAACATATTTTTTTAAAAGACACAGTAACAGAGTAACAAACAGTAACATATTAAGTTTTAAAGACACAGTAACAGAGTAACAAATAGTAACATATTAATTTTTAACATAGATAGTAACATATAACAGAGACAGCAACAACATTTATCTATTTAATTTAATTTCATTTAACTAACAACATTTATGCGAAACGTAAAACAGAACTTTGGCCGCGTGCTGACACTCGCCATGCTCCTGATGATGACCACCATCGCATGGGCACAGCAGCGCATCACCGGCACTGTGACCGACTCGAAGGGCGAGGCCCTCATCGGAGTGAGCGTGAAACAGGCTGGAACGAACAACGGCGTGACGACCAATGTCAATGGCGAGTTCACGCTCACCGTTCCCCAGGGTGCCAACCTGGAATTCTCTTACATCGGCTATAACAGCCAGACACTGCGGGCAAGCAACGGCATGACCGTTAAGCTGCAGGAGGACAACCAACTGCTCGACGAAGTGGTGGTCGTCGGTTACGGCACCATGCGCCGTAAGGACGTCACCTCGTCGATTACCACCGTACAGGCTAAGGACTTGAATCAGGGTGTGTTCACCGACCCTGCCTCAATGCTGCAGGGCAAGGTGGCCGGTCTGACCGTCACCACCTCCGGCGACCCCAACGGCACGCCGAGCATCACCCTGCGTGGTGCCTCGTCGCTGCGTGAAGGTGCTGCCATGGAGCCTTACTATGTCATCGACGGTATCCCCGGTGTGGACATCTCGATGGTGGCTCCCGACGACATTGAGTCCATCGACGTGCTCCGCGACGCCTCCGCCACCGCTATCTACGGTTCGAAGGCTGCCAACGGTGTGATCATCATCACCACCAAGAGTGGTAAGGAAGGGCGCATCAACGTCAGCTATAACGGCTACGTGGCCTTCGACAAGATTTCGAAGACCCTCGACATGGCCAGCGCCAGCGACATCCGCAACTACGTGAAGGCCAACAACATCGACTATGCTTACGACAAGGGTGGCGACACCGACTGGCAGGACGAAGTGCTGCGCACGGGTGTCTCGCACAACCATAACGTGAGCATCAACGGTGGCACGGCCAAGACCAAGTATATGGCCAGCGCCAATTACATGAACCGCGAGGGCGTCATCGACGGCACTCACATGAACCGTCTGAACGTCCGCTCGCTCATCAGCTCCAGCATCCTGAAGGACCACCTCGACCTCTCCGTCGGCATGAACACCATGTACGGCAAGCACGTCGGCGTGCCCCAGACCTACTTCACCGACGGTCGCGGCTCGGCTTCGGTGCTCGACGCCATGAACTACTTCAACCCCACCTACCCCGTTCGTAACAACGACGGTTCATGGACCGCTGGTGACGGCTCGGCCAACTACAACCCCGTGTCGATGATCAACGAGGACCTCTCAGAGACCATGTGGAAGCGCAACCAGTTCATCGGCAAGGCCACCCTGCACATCATCGAGGGTCTCGACTGGAATGCCAACTACTCGTTCAGCAACCGCCAGAGCACCTACAGCAGCTACCGCACGCACAACACGCAGATCACACCGTACAACGCCTACAACGGTACGGCCGAGCGTAACACCTACTTTGGCGACGACCAGACCTTCGAGACCTACCTGAACTACGACGTCACCTTCGCCAAGGTGCACAAGCTGGCTCTCATGGCCGGTTATTCGTGGGAAGAGCGCAACTCGAACGACGGCTTCGGACTGTGGAACCACAACTACTTCGATGACTACTTGAAGTGGTACAACCTCTCATACGCTGGTGCCATGGACGGCCAGACAGCCGTTTACAGCGGAACGAAGGAGACCATCCGCAACATCTCGTTCTATGGACGTGCAAGCTACTCCTATAACAGCCGCTACATGCTCCAGGCCACCATCCGTCGCGACGGCTCGTCGGTGTTTGCCGACGGTCACCGCTGGGGTACCTTCCCCTCAGTCTCGGCTGCATGGAACATCACCGAGGAGGAGTTCATGAAGAACCAGAGCGTGTTCGACCAGCTGAAGCTCCGCGTGGGTTACGGCGTCAGCGGTAATGCTATCGGCTTCGGCGCTTATTCGGGCGTACCCACCTATGGAGCATTCGATGCATGGGGCAATTATCGCGGTACTTTCACTTATCAGGGCAACTCGTGGGCTATCCTGGGTGCCAACAAGCTGGCTAACCCCGACCTGAAGTGGGAGTCGACATCAATGTTCAACATTGGCCTCGACTACGCTTTCTGGAACAACCGCATCAACGGTAGCATCGAGTTCTACAACAAGAAGACGAAGGACCTCATCTGGAACTATCCCGTCTCTACCGTCATCTATCCGTTCGGCGAGATCCAGGCCAACGTCGGTGAGATCACCAACACCGGTATCGAGTTCACCGTCAACATCGACGCCATCCGCACGAAGGACTTCAACTGGATGACCACCCTGAACCTGGCTCACAACAAGAACACCGTCGACAAGCTGTCGAACGAGAAGTTCCAGACCTCAACCTTCGAACAGGGCGAGCCCCACGTGGCCGGTGTCTCGGCCAACGGCTACACCCAGCGTGTCATGGAGGGCGAGGCCATCGGTACGTTCTACCTCTATGAGTTTGCAGGCTACGACGACAGCGGCAAGGCCAGCTACTATGTCCGCGACGACAACGGCAACAAGACCGGCGAGGTGACCAACGCCCCCGAGTACAAGGACCGCTACATTGCCGGCAGCGCCCAGCCCAAGCTGAACCTCGGATGGAACAACACCTTCACCTACAAGAACTGGAGTGCCACGGCCTTCTTCACCGGTGTCTTCGGCAACAAGATCTACAACAGCTCGCGTGCCCACTACACCGCTCCCGACTTCTTTGCCGGCGGCAAGAACGTGCTGAAGGAGTTCATCACCGACCGTCCCGCTACCGACAACCTGAGCAACATCCCCAGCGACCGTTTCCTCGAGAACGGCGACTACTTCCGTCTGGCATCGCTCAACGTGGGCTACACCTTCCGCAACCTCGCCGGATGGGCCCAGAGCCTGCAGCTCTACGCCACCTGCAACAACGTCTTCACCATCACCGGCTACAAGGGCATCGACCCCGAGGTCAACATGGGCGGCATCGCTCCCGGTGTAGACTATCGCTGGAGCAACTATCCTCACACACGTACTTATATGCTCGGTGCAAAGATCAATTTCTAATCACTTAATAACCAAAGAATATATGAAAACGAATATAAAGATGTTCTTCGCAGCCGCTCTGGCTGCTGTGACAGTCGGTTGCACCGACCTGGACGTCCCCGTGGAGTCGCAGTACACGGCTTATCCGGGAACAGAGGAAGCTCTGGAAGCTCAAATGTCGGGAATATTCTTCCAGCTCCGTGGCACTTTCGGACGCCGATACATGGAAGCCATGGCGCTCTCCAGCGATGAGTACACGTCAGTATCCTACGGAGGTAACTGGTACGACAACGGTGCCTACGCACACCCCAGCCTCCACAACTTTGGCTACGAGGATGCTTCCATCGACTGGATGGGCGACCTCGCCTCTGGCATCGTGAAGGCTAACGAGATTATCGACAGCGACGCCGACGAGACCAAGTACAAGGCTCCCGCCCGTGCCATGCGTGCATTCTTCACCTTCCTCATGATGGATTGCTGGGGCGATGTGCCCATCAACGACTCGAAGCTCGCCAGCCAAATCGACATCGAGAAGCGTCAGCCCCGCGCCGACGTGGCACGCTGGCTCGAGAGCGAGCTGAAGGAAATCATCCCCCTGCTCACCACCGAGACCACTGGCGACAACTACGGCAAGCCCAACAAGTACATGGCTCAGGCCCTGCTGGCCAAGCTCTACATCAACTGGGCCGTCTACACCGCCACCAGCGTGGAGAGCTACGAGGCCAATGCCGCCAACGAGAAGCTCGCCGACTGTATCTCCGTCTGCGACGAGATCATCAAGAGCGGCAAGTTCGCCCTCGGCCCCGATGCCTACCGCTTCAAGTTCGCCTCCGACAACACCGAGCGCGTAGAGGCCGGCACCGTGAAGGACTTCATCTATGCCATGCCCTACCACACCACCGAGCAGACTGGCATGCAGTATGGCCGCTCGCACAGCTACAAGGACATCAAGAACCTGAATCCCAGCTACTATGGCGAGGCCCTGACCAACTCGGGTGGCGGCTATGTCACCATGACCCCGGAGTTCGTCAAGCTGTTCAACCTCAAGGGCGACGAGCGCAACAAGCTCATCGTCGGTCTGTCGGAGAGTCTTGACGACTACCGCTACGCTACTGGTGGCGACGAGAACAATGCCTACATCCTCGACCCCGAGACGTTGCTGCCCACTAACCAGGTGGCTAAGGACAAGGAAGGCAACGACCTGAAGCTCACACGCAACATCACCCTCGTCGAGCAGGATTTCACCATCAACGTCGGTGACAACCTGACTGGTTGGCGCCAGGGCTGCCGCAACACCAAGTGGCACGTCACACGCAACGACTACGCCAACGGACGTAACCAGTCGAACGACATTCCTCTGCTCCGCTATGCCGACGTGCTGCTGACCAAGGCTGAGGCACTGACCCGCCAGGGCAGCTCTGCCGAGGCTATGAACCTGGTGAACCAGGTGCGTGCCTACGCCGGTGCCGAGCAGCTCACCGGCAACCCCACGCTCAACGACATCTACGAGGAGCGTGGACGTGAGTTCTTCGATGAGAACTGGCGCCGTAACGACATGATCCGCTTTGGCCACTTCGAGGACGAGTTCTTCCCACACTACAAGAACTTCCCAACAGCTAACTTCGACAAGACTCGCCGCGTGTTCCCCGTCTCGAAGAAAATGCTCGACCTGAATCCGAAGTGGGAGCAGAACCCTGGCTACTAAACATCAGCCTTACCGGTGAAATACCGGCCAACGACACGCAGCGGGCAGTCACGATTTGTGGCTGCCCGCTGTTCGAATGGTTACGAGAGGACTCACAGTCTGCGCCGAGAGGACTCGCAGTCTGCTCGGAGAGGACTCACAGTCTGCTCGGAGAGGACTCATAGCCTGCTCGGAGAGGACTCGCAGTCTGCTCGGAGAGGCACCAGTTCTCCCTGGCCACTGGCCCTGTCGGGCCAACGGGCTGGCACAAAGGCTACGGGTAGGCGAGCGCAGCTCGGGAATGGGCCTGCCCCTACATTGGCGGCCTACATTGGCGGCCAACGGGCTGGCATGTGGCCGCGTCGGTGGTAACTAAAAAAAAGCCTCCCCCAAGGGGGAGGTTGGAGGGGGCTTCCCCCCTATTTTAGTTCCGCTTAACATTTATTAATAGCGAGTAGCGTTCATTTTTTCTCTTTTTTTGTACCTTTGTACCCGAAATTTACAATATTACTAATTAATTGTCAGTTACGATTATGAAACGACTTGTCCTTTTATTGACCATTCTGCTCTGCACCCTCGGTGCCAGCGCCCTGGAGTTTGACCAGGGGAATTTCCACTATGCCACCATCACGGGCAGCAAGGACTCCCAGACGGGGCTTATCCATGTTCGCCTGACGGGCTTTGCGTCGGGTGTCACCGGCACGTCGGCCTTCAGCGACGGCCACTACCGCATCTATGGCCACGTCACCTACAACAACACCACCTACCTGGTGGAGGAGATTGCCACGGGCGCCTTCCCTGCCAATGCCAACATGAAGTATATCCATATTGGTAGCGGCGTACGCAAGATTTCGGCGAGGGCCTTCGTCAGCAACAACACCATCCAAAACATCTACCTGAACAGCACGGTGCAGACCGTCGCGACAAACGCCTTCTACGGCACGGCGTCGAACTGCGCCTTTACGCTCAGCCATTTAAAGCTGCCCACCTTCAGCTCGAACTGGGCGTATGGCGTACAGAGCGGCCAGTCAAATGTCTACGTGCCGACGGAAGCCTGCGTAGACGATGTCAAGGCGAACAGCTTCTTCAAGACTTACGTCCCGAAAAATGTCGTTGTCATGCCCTCCATGGCCAACGACCTGGAATGGACGTATGACGGCTTCCGTTACTACGGTGTCTACCTACAGGAGCCCACGGCTCTGCAGGAGGGTAAGATTGCCGTCGTTTCCGCCACCAACCAGTCGAGCACCAAAAGTGGCATCTACATCGATGCCAGCTCGTCGAACTACACATTCGTCCAGGGCTTGAAACGGGGGTACATCTCCGAGATTGCCGACTCGGCCTTCTTGAGCAGTACATCGGCCTCTTTAACCAAGTTGGATATTAGTGGCGGCCACATGGAAAGGATTGGAGCGGGAGCCTTCGAGAATTGTAAGCTGCTGGAGTCGGTGGTTATTGGTCATGGGCCGACCATTGACAAAAGGGCTTTCTATAACTGTACAAGCCTGAAGACGCTCGACCTCTATTATGGCCAAGTCAAGACTATAGGTGTCTCTGCCTTCGCATACACTGCCATAGAAAGCTTCTCTTTACCTGGAACGGTGACAAGTTTCGCGCCAACTGCATTTGCCGGTTCCTCGTTGAAGAATTACGGCGTTTACGACTCCAACACCACTTACAGCTCCTACCAGGGCATGTTGTTCAACAAGGACAAGACGATACTCATCTCCGTTCCCCCGATGACGCCCAACACCAGCATCAACGGTGCCTGTCTGCCGTTTACGCTGACGAACATCGGCACCCAGGCTTTTTATTGCAACAAGACGGTAACGGAGGTGAGTCTGCCCTACGGTGTCACTACCGTCAATACAAATGCATTTTCAAGTGCGGAAAAAATAAAGTACTTCCGCTTCCCAAGCTCCATCAAAACCTTAGGTATAGGCCTTTTTGCAGGCATGAGTAATTTCGACCTGTGCCTTGCTTGGTTAGACAACGTTCCCGCCAGTGGTATTAGCAATACCTTCTTATCTTCCAGCACCCCCTCGAACATCTACATCCCGAATGCCAATGTGGAGGAAAACTACAAGGCCATCTCTGCGCTGAGTAGTCGCACCCTGACGGCTGACCCCTTGAAGGCGTACGACTTCTATCATGCGGCCACACCCACCAACGGCAGCTTGACCCCGGTCATCGTGACGTCGTGTGTGACGAAGGCAGCCACGACCTCTGCCGCCGGCGAGGCCACCATCGTGGGCGGTTTGGGCAAACTGCGCATCGGCACGGGCGTCGACAATACCTACTACACCGACAACAACGGCAAGCGCTACAACTACACCTCTATATATCCAGGTGCCTTTAGGGACAACACGAACATCACCGAGGTCAGCATCAGCTCGTCCTACCTGACGTCCATCGGCGCCTCGGCCTTCCGCAACGCATCTAACGTCACCTCCATCAGCATCGACGCCCCTGCGACTATCGGAGCCCATGCCTTCTCGAAAAGCAATGCGACGAGCATCACGCTGAAGCGCGTCACCTCACTTGGCAACCAGGCATTCTACAACGCTTCGGCTTGCCCGACGCTGAACATTCCTGCCTCGCTGACAAGTATCGGTGACCAGGCGCTGGTCGCCATGCACGGTACGAAAACCTTTACCGTCGACAGCTCGAATCCCAACTACTCGAACGACTCCCACGGCTTCATCTACAACAAGGACAAGAGCTGCCTCCTGGTGGTGCCTGGCGGAACGACCTACACGGTGCTCAACGACGTAGTGTTCCCCAATGCCATGAAGGAGATTGGCAGCTACGCATTCTACTATAACCTGGCCGTGAAGGATGTGCGCGTGCCCTACGGCGTCACCAAGATTGGCACTGAAGCGTTCGTGGGATGCGAGAACCTGGAGAACCTCCTCATACCCAGCTCGGCAGACCTTGGCAACAGCTTCTCGCTCAGAGGCTGCATGTCGCTGAAGAACCTGACCCTCAACAAGGATGTGCCGCCAACGGTCGCTTCCAACGGCCTCGAATATGTCTGGTCGGGGTGCTACGTTTACGTGCCGCTGCGCCCACAGTCAGGTGTCCATGACTACGACCAGGCCAACGTGGGCAGGTATAAGGATAACGCCAACTGGAGCAGGTTTAAGGTGCGCTACGGTGCCTACGACTTCATCGACAACTCGATGGCCTACACCGTGCTGCCCAGCGGCCACCTCTCCGTGGTGCAGGGGCAGTATAATGGTGACATCCTCCGGCAGGTTGACAGCAACGGCAATCGGCTGAAGAGCATCACCGTGCCCGAGAAGGTGACCTACCGCGGAAACACCTACACCGTGACCGTCCTCGACAATGCCGCCTTCAAGGACAACACCGCCGTGGAGAGCATCACCCTGCCCAACACCATCACCCTCTTTGAAGGCGAGAAGAGTTGGAATTCTGATGTGGGCTGGATGTACAGCGGCATGCAGTTCAGCGGATGCACCAGCCTGAAGAGCATCAAGCTGCCCAGCAATATCACGGCCATTCCCACAAAGTGCTTCCAGAACACAAAGATAGAGAAGCTGACGCTGCCCTACGGCATCAAAACCATAGCCACGCGTGCTTTCGCTGATGCCGAGATTGACGAGCTGCTCATACCCTCGTCGTGCCAGAGAATCTCCTTCGCGTCATTCATCGATATTGGAAACCTCGACCGCCTCATCCTCAATGTTCCCTTCGACAAATATGTGGCCCCCAGCAGCCTTGACAACCAATACTATAAGGATACAAAGAGCGCACTCAGCGATGCATGGGTCTACGTGCCCTTGACCTCGTTAGGTAAATATAGCAGCGTTGACTTCTTTGCCGAGGTAAAAAGCGTGAGGGCTGGCGCCTACGACTTCAAGGTCAACGGCGGTGCTGGCGGCTATCTCACCGTCACCGGTACGCAAGCTGCCAACGATGCGCGGGCGCTCGCTCCTTCACAGGTGGCCTCTGTGGCTCCCCTGGCCAAGTTCGTCCAAGGCCCCGACCAGACGCTGGTCACCAGCGTCGCAATGGGCCTGGTGGAGGACGATGTTTACACCGACAAGCACTACAACGCCACCAGCCTTGAGGCTTGCGCCTTCCGCAATGCCAAAAACCTCAGTCAGTTCGACCTCAACGGAACCGAGCTGACCGAAATCCCCGAATATGCCTTCGAAAACTGCACGTCATTGGCGACCCTGCCCTTCAACTCTCCCTATTTCTGCCCACAAAGCATAGGCATAGAGGCCTTCAACGCCTCCGGCCTGAAGGGCTCTGTCGTCCTGCCGACGACTGTGACCGACATTGGCAAAGAGGCCTTCGGCTTCTGTGAAAGCCTCGACGAGCTCGTGCTGCCCTATATGCCCATCGACTTCTCGGGAAAGACCATCTACAGCGCGGGCATGAAGGAGGGCTTCCGCTGCTATGCTGACCGCAAGAACCTCTACGGCATGAAGATTAATCACATCGATGTCTATCCCTACGTACGCGAGAATACCCCGTGGACCACGGTGACCCTGCGCAACGTGGGCAGCGAGTACTACCAGGTGGAGGATCTGATGGCGCAGGGCTGCGAGCTCTACGTCGTCGACGCTGTCTCCGACAAGTGGGTCGTCAGCATGAAGAAGGTGCAGCCCGGCCAGCGCGTCGACAAGTCGGGCCAGTGCGGCTATCTGGCACGCATAGAGCCGGGCAGGCTGTACCGGCTCACGGCGACCAACCGTAACGACATCACCCTCTCGCAAACGACGAACCTCATCGTGCCGAAATACACCATCAGCAGTGATGGCCGCCCCGTCCCCGAAATACTGAATGCGTATCTGTATAAGATTGACCCGAATGCCACGGCCGCCAGCTCTTCTGAGGCTCCGCGCTTCGTGAAGTGCAACAGCAACGAAGCATCGCGCATCGGTTATGGCTATCTCAGCACAAAGAGCGGCGGTCCTGACGTCATCACCGCCCAGCAGTCAGTCCGTGGCGACGTCAACGGCGACGGCACCGTAGGCATCGGCGACATCGTCGCCATCACGAACATTATGGCCGGCATCGAGACCAATCCCGACTACATTGCCCGTGCCGACGTTAACGGCGACCAGAGCATCGGTATCGGTGACATCGTGACCATCACGAACATCATGGCCGGCATCGAGTAGCGCTCGTTTATCAGAGGTCTCTTTTGACGTAAACAGATAGCTAGCTGAACTAAAAGCAGGCGTGCATAGCTCACGGAGCCATGCACGCCTGTTTTCGTGGTCAATTGTCTTACCCTAACTATTCGTACAGGTAGACCTTAAAGTTCTTGACCGAGCCGGGTGCACCCTCTTCAGCACGTGGCAAGTACTCCAGTGCGTTGACGGTCTGCACGGCGCCGAGGTCGATGACGAGGAGGTGTGGTGCTGCTGCCGCCTTCTCTGTCTGCCAATAGGTGGACTCTTGCAGGTCGAAGACCTTGTCGCCGGTATGGTTGCCGTTCTCCTCCTCGGAGTTGGCATACTTCGTTGTCCACGCCTCGCGACTGATACGCCTGCCGCCAGGGTCCTGCAGATAGAGTTCTGCGATGGCCACGCGGTCGCCGTCCTTCTGTGTCGTGAGGCACTCGATGGCGAGGTAGCGTCCCTTGGCCTCATTGGGGAAGAAGATGGTCTGCCAGCCGTTGCCAGCCTTGAACTGTGCGCTGATGACTGGCGACTGCGAGTTGAGGTCGGGCTTATCGCCGATGTTGTTGTGCTTGTTCGACTTCTCGAGCTGGAGCTTGTTAAGCTCAGGCTCTGCCTGTCCCCATACGACGGGCTCGCGAGGTCCGACGATGTCGAGAACGATAATCTCGTTCCGTCCCTTCTTCAGCCAGCAGCCTGGGATGTATAAGGTCTGCTGCGGGCCAATGGACCAGAAGCGGCCCATGGCGTGTCCATTCACGTAGACCTGTCCCTTGCCCCACGTCTCGAAGTTCAGGAACGTGTCGCCCACCTTCTTCAGTGTGAAGTAGCCTCGGTAGTAGCCACGCCCAGTGTCGAGGTCGGTGGGATGCTCACGATTGATCTTCTCGTAGGACAGGGCACGGACGGCATCGTCGTAGCTGTCGGGGAACAGGACGTTGTTCCAGATGCGAGGCGTCCACACCACTTCGTTGTTGCCTATCTCAGCCGTGATGGTCACATTGCCGATGATACCCTTGAAATCCTTGATGGCGCGGCCAAAATTGATGCGGCCCATGCCTTCGACAAGGATGTCGATTTGTGCGTCTTTCCTAACGGCAGGCAGCAGGAGCGACTTCTCGTTCTTCACACGGTCAATCTTACCGACATACTTCCCGTCGATGAACACCTGTGCAAAATCATGAACCTCGGCGGTGAGCAGGCTCTTCACGGGAATCTCGGGCAGCGAGGTGGAATACATCATCATGCCCCACCCCATATTGACGTCTTCGAAGGTTTGGATAACGTCCTCACCCTCGCCGGCGCCACCCATCGTCAGGGGCTGATACTCGGTGAGTTCGAATCGGGGAACGGTGATGATGGGCATAGGAGCCTTGGGCACGGCGGGCATCTTCTTGCCGTTGTTATACTTCTCCATCATCTTGCGCAGTTCCCAGAACTTCGGGGTGGCCTGGCCATACTCGTTGATAGGGGCATCGTAGTCGTAGGAGGTGACGTCGGGTGCGAAGCCGGGCGAGTTGGCGCCAGCCCAGTGACCGAAGGACGTGCCGCCGTGGGTCATATAGAGCGAGAACGAGATGCCCTTCGACAGCATCTCGTCCATGCCGTCGACCATATCCTTGGCGGGACGCGTCTCGTGGCGGGCACCCCACTTGTCGAACCAGCCGCTCCAGAACTCAGAGCACATCTTCGGGGCATTGGGGCGCAGCTCGCCGAGGCGGCGGAACTGTTGGTCGATGTTGGCACCCGTGCCGAAGTTCATCGTCCATGTCAGGTCGTCGAGGCCGTTCTTCTCGAAGTTACTAGACCAGTCGCACTGGAAGAGCAAAATAGAAGCCTCCCCAAGCCCCTCCGCAGGGGCGGTCTGATTAGATGAAGTCGCAGAATGATCAGTCGTATTATGTGACTTAACATCCCCTCCTTGGGAGGGGCTTGGGGAGGCTTTGTAGATTTCCCTCAGGCAGTCGCGAATCTCAGAGACGTAAGGCTTGTCCTCGCCATACGAACCGTACTCGTTCTCGACCTGGATCATGATGATGGGGCCGCCGTTCTGGATGGTCAGCGGACGGAGCTGCTCGCCGACTTTCTCCTCGAAGATCTTCACGCGTTCCATAAAATAAGGATCGCGCTCGCGAAGGCGGATGTCCTTCTTCTTCAGCAGCCACCAAGGCAGACCGCCCATCTCCCATTCGGCACAGACGTAGGGGCCGGGGCGCACGATGACGTACATGCCATTCTTCTGTGCCAGACGGCAGAACTCAGCCACGTCGTTGTTACCCGTGAAGTCAAACTCGCCCTCACGCTGCTCGTGGATGTTCCAGAAGATGTAGATGCAAACGGCATTCATGCCCAGCGCCTTACACATCTGGATGCGGTGCTCCCAGTAGGGACGCGGGATGCGGGGGTAGTGTACTTCGGCGGCCTTCACCACGAAAGGCTCGCCGTTCAGGAGGAATGTCTTGTCGCCGGTGGTAAAGGTTCCCGGCTTTGTCGCTTTTGTTGCGGCCTGTAGGCCAGCCGTTGCTGTCAGCAGCATTGCCGCCGTCAGCATCCATGTCTTAATGGTCTTTGTAGTCATATTTGTTAGAGGTAGTTAGAGGTAGCTAGAGGTAGTGAGAAGTAGTTAAAGTAGTTAGAGGTAGTGAGAGGTCGTTAGAGGTCGTTAGAGGTAGCGAGAGGTAGTTAGAGTTCACAAACTATCTACTCCCCCTCCTTTCGGAGGGGGCAGGGGGAGGCCCCTACCCCATGCTCTCTGTCAGGGCAGCCTCCAGCTCTTCAGCAGTGAGGCGCAAGCGGAAGGAGCCGTTTTGGGCGATGGAGATGGCGCCCGTCTCCTCAGAGACGATGATGCAGAGGGCATCGCTCTCCTGAGCCATGCCGAGGGCAGCACGGTGGCGCAGTCCCAGCTCTTTCGGGATGTCGAGGTCGTGACTCACAGGCAATATGCAGCCAGCTGCCTGTATGCGCTGCCCACTGATGACCATGGCTCCGTCGTGCAGTGGTGAGTTCTTAAAGAAGATATTCTCAATGAGCCGCTGATTGATGTCAGCATTGATTGTCTCGCCCGTGGTCACGATATCGGTAAGTTTTAGTGACCGCTCGATGACGATGAGCGCGCCCACTTTGCCTTTCGACATCGACATGCAGGCCATAACGATGGGCAATATGCTGGTTTTCAGACGTGCCTTCGCCTGCTCGCCACTGCGTTTCGAGGTGAGGAAGCGGCGCAGGCGCTTCACGCGCTGGTGTGCTCCAAGGGTAGAGAGGAACTTCCGAATGTCGTCCTGGAAGAGCACGATGAGCGCAATAACACCAACAGACACCAACTTGTCGAGGATGGTGCCCAACAAGCGCATCTCGAGAACCTGTGACACAAAAAGCCACACGACAATGAAAATCAGGATGCCCACGAAGACATTGAGCGAGCGGCTCTCGCGCATCAGCCGGTAGACGTAGTAAAGCATGAGAGCCACCAGCAGAATGTCGATGAAATCTTTTATTCCGAATTCTAAAAACACAAGACGATTTATAATTTACAATTTGACAATTTACTATTTACGATTTATTTACGATTTGACAATTCTATTTATTTACGATTTGACGATTTACGATTTGACTAAAAGGCGCACATTTATGAGAAATTCGTCTATTCTACTTTACCTCCTCAACTCCTCAACTCCTCAACTCCTTCACTATCCTCCTCAACTCCTTCACTATCCTACTTTACCTCCTCAACTCCTCAACTCCTCAACTCCTTCACTATCATTCGGCAGCACTCCACCGCCTCCTTCACGTCATGGACACGCAAGATGCTGGCACCTTTCATCAGGGCGATGGTGTTCAGCACCGTCGTGCCGTTGAGGGCGTTGTCGGGTGTACTTCCCAGTAGTTTGTAAATCATCGATTTGCGCGACACGCCCACCAGCACGGGCAACTCCATCACCTGCAGTTTCTCCAGCTCACCCATCAGCGCATAGTTCTGCTCCAACGTCTTGCCGAAGCCAAAGCCTGGATCGAGAATGATGTCCTTCTGCCCAAGGTCGCGCAACTGCTGCACGCGCTCAGCTAACAGCAGCAGCGTGTCGCGCAGCGTGGGCTGTGCCGCCATTAATATATAAGGTACGCGTAAGCGACTCACCATACGCAGCATCTCAGGCTGGCCCTCGCCGATGTCGTTCACCATATCCACGCCAAACTCCTCGACGGCCATGCGGGCCACGGCGGGGCGGAACGTATCGACCGACAGCGGAGTGTCGGGCACCGAACGGCGCACCACGTCGAGCGCCATGCGCAACCGCTGCATCTCCTCTGCCTCGTCGACAGGTGTCGAGCCAGGGCGTGTCGAACAGGCTCCCACGTCGATGATGGTCGCGCCCTCGCTGACCATCTGACTCACACGCTCAGACACCTCAAGTTCAGTCTGCTTGCGGCTGGAGGCATAGAACGAATCTGGCGTCACGTTCAGGATGCCCATGACGCGCGGCTCGCTCAAATCGAGTAGCCGTCCACGGATATTAATGCTGTAGTTCATTCAGTGTGCAAAGATACGTAATTTTGCGCAGTTTGAAGCCTTTGGCGAGTTAAAGGGAGTTAAACGGTGGCACTTCGACCCCTTTCTACGCTTCTAACTGCCCAAAAATCCGTAACTTTGCAGCCAACTCAGGGAACGCGGACGGCATCGCCTGTCCTGTATGCCGCTATATCATAGCGGCCCCTGCTCACTCACTAACATCACCGACTATGGACATCAAGCAACTCTACAAGCTCTACCAGCAGCATCCCTGTATCACCACCGACAGCCGCGACTGCCCGCAGGGCAGCATCTTCATCGCCCTGCACGGCGATAAGTTCAACGGCAACCAGTTTGCCATACAAGCCCTTGAGAAGGGCTGCGCATACGCCATCGTTGACGAAGACTTAGGTTCTCAATCCTCAAATCTCAAATCTCAAATCATACGTGTCGACGACACGCTCAAGACCCTCAAACTGCTGGCCCGTGAGCACCGTCGCCAGTTCGACATCCCCGTCATCGCCATTACAGGCACCAACGGCAAGACAACCACGAAAGAGCTTGTCCGAGCCGTCCTCACCGAGAAGTTCAACGTGCTGGCCACTGAGGGCAACTTCAACAACGACGTTGGCGTGCCCAAGACGTTACTGCGCCTGCGGCCAGAGCACGAGGTGGCTATCATCGAGATGGGCGCCAGCCACCCTGGTGACATCAAGACGCTCGCCGAGACGGCCGAACCCACCTGTGGCCTCATCACCAACGTGGGACGCGCACATCTGGAGGGCTTCGGCTCGTTCGAGGGCGTGGTCAAGACGAAGACCGAGCTTTACGACTTCCTACGCACCAGGACGGACGGCCTCGTCTTCCTCAATGCCGACGACGATGTGCTCGTCGACCAGATCAGCGACGACGATGCCCTGTGGGTCGTCCCCTACTCAGTAGACCCAGAGAAGCAGTACAGCTGCATCAGCGGCGAAGCCCTGCCCTCCGACGTAGAGCTGCGCCTCCGCTGGCGCAAGCCGCTCATGGAACTTGAGGAGGAAGGTGCCTCACAGAAGTGGCACAAGGTGCAGACGCACCTCGTCGGCCAGTACAACATCCACAATGTGATGGCTGCCGTCGCCGTGGGCATCAATTTCGGTGTCGAGCGCAAGCTCATCTGCCATGCTATTGAGAACTACCAGCCCACCAACAGCCGTTCGCAGCTCACCGTGACAGCGCGCAACCGCCTCATTGTCGATGCCTATAATGCCAACCCGTCGAGCATGGCTGCCGCACTCGAGAACTTCGCACTGATGGAAGCACCCCACAAGATGCTTATCCTCGGCGACATGCGTGAGCTGGGTGCCACGTCGGCCGAGGAGCATCAGGGCATCGTCAACTATATCGCCACGATGCAGGGTCTCGACGAGGTGTGGCTCGTGGGACCGGAGTTCGCTGCCACCGACTGTCCCTTCCGTAAGTTTGCCGACGTTGAGGCTGTCAAGGCCGAACTCGCCACCAACTGTCCACAGGGTCGCCTCATCCTTGTCAAAGGTTCCAACAGCACGCGCCTGCACCAGCTGCCCGCCCTGCTGTAGGAGGCCGCACCAATATTTTTTCCACACATATTTGGCAAATACGATTCTTTTTCGTAACTTTGCCCCCAGATTATTAACTATTTAGCAGCGAACGTTATGAAACAGCGACTCCTATCATTCATGCTTACCCTGCTCACGGGCATGGTTGCTCAGGCACAAGTCACCATCAACGCTGACAACTTCCCCGACGATAACTTCCGCCAGTGGGTGAGCAACACCTGCGACACCGACCACAACGGTACGCTCAGCGACAGCGAGCTGGCGAAGAAGCTCATCAACGTGCAGAACCAGGACATTGCCAACCTGCAGGGTATAGAGCACTTCACGGCCATGACCCTCCTGAACTGCTCGCAGAATCAGCTAACCACCCTCGACCTCTCGCATAACACGGCGCTGACGCGACTGTCGTGCAACAACAACCAACTGACGGCCCTTGACGTGTCGGCCAACACACAGTTGACCAACATCAGCTGCGACAACAACAGCATCCAAGGCGCCGCCATGACGGCCTTCATCGCCAGCCTCCCCACGGTGAGCAGTGGCAAGCTCACACTCGTCAGCACCGTTGAGGGCGAGGACGAGCAGAACACTTACACGATGGACGATGTGACAAATGCCGCAGGCAAGGGCTGGGCCGCTGTCGACACATACGGCAACAGTCTCCTTCTTACCGTCGATGCCAACCATTTCCCCGATGCTGCCTTCCTCGACTATGTGAAAGACAACATCGACACTAACCACGACAACATCCTCAGCGATATGGAGATTGCCGTAGTGTTCTCAATTGACGTCAGCGGTAGCGGCATCACTGACCTGAAGGGCATCAGCTACTTCACCGAACTACGGAACCTGTTCTGCCAAAGAAATGCACTGACAACGCTGGACGTCAGCAAGAACCGTGCCCTGGAGGTGCTCTACTGTAACGACAACCAGCTCACCAAGTTGTCGCTATTCACGAACCCGGCACTCTTCCGCATTGCCTGCTTCAACAACAAGATCGACACCTATGCCATGGGCAGCCTCATCAACAGCCTGAGGAATACGAGAGACGGAGCAAGCCTCATTGCCGTCAGCACCCAGAGCTGGGAGGAGAACGCCAGGCCCACCAACGCGCAGATCTTTGCAGCCAACGAGAAGAACTGGCACGTGTATGAAGCCTACGACGAGGACAGGGAGAGCGAGCTGATTGCGACGGGCATCTACATCAACGAAAAGAATTTCCCCGATACGGGCTTCCGCAGCTTCGTTGCCTCTAGAGCCATTGACAAAGACCTCGACGGCGTGCTCAGCGACAGCGAGCTGATGGCCGTCACCGACATCGATGTGCACGACAAGAGCGTCACCGACCTCACCGGCATTGCTTTCTTCACCGAACTCACAAACTTGCGCGCTTTCAACAACAAGCTGACCACAATCGATCTCTCGAAGAACAACAAGCTGGAAATCGTCTATTGTCAGAACAATAAACTGACGGGCCTTGACCTCTCATCGTGTCCGGCGCTGCAGAACGTCACCATCTACGACAACCAGATTGGCGAGGCGGCAATGGATACGCTGTTCCAGAATTTGCCTACAGTAGCGGCTGAGGCCACCATCGTTGTCTATTCCACTGCCAACACCGAGGGCAATGCCCACTGTACGCCCATGCAGGTGAAGGATGCCAAGGCGAAACACTGGGCGGTGCAGTACTACGACGCCACGGCCTACGCCTTAAAGCCTTTCCAGATACTGCTCGACGCCACCAACTTCCCTGATGAGGAATTCCGCGCCTACATCTATAACAACATCGACAAGAACCGAGACCACGTGCTCAGCGACGAGGAGATAGCAGCCACGACTACCATCAAAGCGCGCAACTACGCCATCACCGACTTCACCGGCATCGAGTTGTTCACCGAGCTGACCGAACTCACAACCGGCTACAAGGAGATGCGCTACCTCGACCTCTCGAAGAACGCGAACCTGGAAATACTTGACTGTTCCAATAACGGTCTGACATGGATTAACATCGCAGGCACGAACATCAACACGCTGTACTGCAACCGTAACAAACTCGACAGCGACGCCCTGCAGAGAATCATCAACGACCTGCCTGTGAAGAATGGAGGCGTACTGGCCGTCTACGACGTCGCCAACGAAGAGGGCAACGCCATGATAACCTCCGCACAGATTGAAGCCGCCAATGCCAAGAAATGGACGGTCTACACCGTCGGCAACGCCAACGAGCTGACAGAGCTGAAGCCCCTCACTTCCATCGAAATCAATGCGCTGAACTTCCCCGATGTCAGCTTCCGCAGCTATGTCAGCCTGTATGACACAGACAAGAACGGCACACTAAGCCCAGAGGAGATTGAAAGAGTGAAGGAGATGCGCTGCAACGACCGTGAAATCGCCGACCTTACGGGCATCGGCGTCTTCAGGGCCCTGAAAGCGCTCTATTGTTACGGAAACAAGCTGACAACGCTCGACATGTCGAAAAATGCAGCACTGGAGTCACTGGTTTGCTACAGCAATAGCCTGGCAACACTCAACGTAACCAACAACAGGGCACTGATACATCTTATCTGTTATGACAACCAGCTGGCAACACTTGACGTGACAGGGAACAGTGCGCTTGAATTGCTCAATGTCTACAGCAACAAGCTGACAGCTCTTGACATTACCAAGAATCGTCAACTGAAAGAGCTGAGATGCGAAAGTAACAGCTTCACCAGCGATGCCATAGAAAGTCTGGTAAGCACGCTGCCTAATGTGCCTATCGTCTATCATGGCGAATTTTCAATTGACCGCAATGCCATCACACCTTATCAGGTATACAAGGCCTTCAGACAAAACTGGACGGTGCAGTACCGAGGCACGTACACGTATGTAAGAACCATGGGATACGGCGACGTGGAAATCGACGACCAGAAGTACTTCCCGAACGACAAACTTCGCACTTACATCAAAGCCAACATTGACACCAACAGCGACGGCATCCTCAGCGTCGACGAGGCAGAAGCCGTGACGGAGATTGATGTCCACGGGCAGGAGATCAACGACCTGTTTGGCATCGGATTCTTCCGCAAGCTGACCCATCTCTACTGTCAGGACAACACACTCACCTCGCTCGACCTATCGTACTTCCAGTCCCTGAAGAAGGTCGAGTGTTATAAGAACAAAATAAACGGGGGTGGCATGGATGCCCTCTTCGACAAACTGACTTACTCAACGAACAGGGGACCTGTCCTCGTTCCATACTATACTGGCAGTGGGGAGCAGAATTGGCCGGTTACTGACGAACACCTCATGACGGCTAAGAAGAAAAGCTGGACGGTCTACAGCTACGACGGCACCAGCTACACCACCCTCCACCAGTCGGAGATAGCCATCGACGAGACCAACTTCCCAGATGCCAACTTCCGCAGCTGGGTCAGCGCTAATTGCGACACCGACAACAGTGGCGGACTGAGCACCGAGGAGCGCATCGCCAAGACCACCATCAACGTCAGCAGCAAGCAGATTGCTGACCTGACGGGCATCAGCTACTTCACGAATGTCACTTCGTTGTCGTGTAACAACAATCAGCTCACCGCCCTCGACGTGTCGCAACTCACGAGTCTGGCAGCCTTGGACTGCTCCGATAACCAGTTGACGGCCCTCGACCTCTCGCATAACACGACATTGACGACGCTCAATTGTAACAGCAACCAGCTGACAGCTCTTAACCTGGGCCAGAACGTAATGCTGACGACCTTGAAATGCAACATGAACAATTTCAACACATTGGATGTACGGAAATACCCGAAGCTGAAAGTGCTTGAATGTGGCACAAACAGCCTGACTTCCATCGACGTGTCACAGAACACACTGCTGGAGGAACTGAACTGCTTCAATAATCAGCTGACCTCCCTCGACGTGTCGCTGAACCCGGCACTGACGAAGCTCCAGTGCGGTTATAATCAGCTCACCTCCCTCGACCTGTCACGCCATCCGGCACTGACGTACCTTGATTGTGAAGAGAATCTATTCGGGACAATCGACCTGTCGCACAATCCCGCACTGGAGACTTTGCAGTGCAACTATTGCGAGCTGATGGCCATCGACCTATCACAAAACGTGGCTCTGACACGTCTTGACATCTACGAAAACAAGTTGGAAAGCCTCGACCTGTCGCACAACACGGCGCTGCGAGTGCTCCGTTGCAACGGAAACCAGCTGACGACCCTCGACCTGTCGCAGAACAAAGAACTGAAGGATGTCTATATCTTCAGAAACAACATCAACGGCGAAGGCATGGACGACCTAGTCGACAACCTGCCAACGGTAGAGGCTGCCACACTCCACGCAGTGATGCCTGAAAGCGATGACCAGAACGTCATCACGAAGAGCCAGGTGGCCGTGGCTCGTGGCAAGCACTGGAACGTACAGGCCTACATCGACATATCGTGGGTCGACTACGACGGCAAAAGCGAAGCCATCCGTGGCGATGTGAACGGCGACGGCGAGGTCGGCATCGGCGACATCGTGGCCATCACGAACGTCATGGCAGGCATCACCACCGACGCCGGTATCTTGGAACGGGCCGATGTCAATGAGGACGGCGAAGTGGGTATCGGCGACATCGTGGCCATCACCAACATCATGGCAGGAATCTAAGCACTGTCGAAAACACGTCTTACGGGTGCAATGGGCGGACCGAGCGGTTGCCCACTGCACCCGTTTCGAATGCTACCTACGGGGAGTCACCGCCAAAAAAGCATCAAAAAGCAAAGAATTTGCACCTCCAAAGAAATTTTTCTTTAAAAACTTGCACGATTCTCGAAAAATCTGCGTACCTTTGCACCCGCTTAGCGGAAAACCGTAAGTTTTCGGGATGTAGCGCAGTTGGTAGCGCACTACGTTCGGGACGTAGGGGTCGGGCGTTCGAGTCGCCTCATCCCGACCAAAGGCGACAAGTGAGACTTTTCACTTGCCGCCTTTTTTTGGCAATGATATAGCAGTTGACCTATTTGTACACTCTTCTACACGTTTTTGGGCAACCGTAGCCGTAGGCATCAGACAATGGTAGCCAGCCATACAGCCACCCCGTAGGGGTTGCGAAATGGCTGGGAAGAAGACGGGTAAAAGCCTGAAGTTTCCACTGCTATATAAAGTTGTTTGACGAGATACCAAAACCTTTCACTTTTGGTGTATACAGCTATGTATCAGAAGGATACGGTGAATTGTTTACTTGTGGTCACTCTGCCCTCTGGTTAGAAGGCGGCTTTTTGGTGAATAAACATCTGGATTCATGGCTTGTGACTCAACATACAAATTTGATAGGTTACGACAAGCCAAGCGAACAAGTTCGAGCCCTGAGCGGAGACGCTCACCGTCTTGTGCCAACTTGTATATCATTGCCCCAAAAAACAACTGGACTTGGTGACAGTAATTTGCCTGTTTCTATTGCACTGAAACACAAGATAATGCATTGCTGACGTTCGTCGGCAGATTTGCTGACCTACGTCAGCAGATTTGCCGACCTACGTCAGCAGATTTGCCGACCTACGTCAGCAGATTTGCCGACCTACGTCAGCAGATAATCAGAAGCGCTGTTTGGGATGCAAATCCGCCAGTGTAGGGGCAGGCCCCGTGCCAGCCCGTTGGCTCGAAGAGCCAGTGTTCGCGAGAGTGGTTATTGGCACACTCGCCCTGACGGGCCAACGGGCTGGCACAAAGGCTACGGGTAGGCGAGCGCAGCTCGGGAATGGACCTTCCCAACTGCGGCCTGCCTTCACGCGAACACTGGCCCTGACGGGCCATCGGGCTGGCACAAAGGCTACGGGTAGGCGAGCTTGCTCGGGAATGGGCCTGCCCCTACACTGGCGAGCTAACGAAACCATTCACCGGAACAGGCTCAAAATGAGTCGGTTACGGGAAAAGTGAATAGTTGTAAGGTTACTGCTTAAAGCAATAACATAGTATCGATATACGTTAGAACACCATGCCAAAAGCATCACGAGCCAACTGATAGATGACTACATAAAAACATAAAAAGAACAAAAGATATTTGGTGGATTGAAAAAAAAGGCGTAACTTTGCCGACACTATATGAAAAAGGGAAAACTTATGAAAAAGAAAATTGTAGTACTCACAGGAGCAGGCATGTCGGTAGAGAGCGGCCTGAAGACGTTCCGCGACGCCGACGGCCTTTGGGAGGAATATCCCGTTCAGCAGGTGGCAACCCACGAGGGATGGGAGGCCGACCCGACGTTGGTGACCAACTTCTACAACATGCTGCGCAAAAAGTGCTGGGGCGTGAAGCCCAACGAGGGTCACCGCCTCGTGGCCAAACTCGAGGAGAAGTACGACGTGACGGTGGTGACCCAGAATGTCGACAACCTGCACGAGGAGGCTGGCTCGACGCACGTGGTGCATCTGCACGGCGAGCTGATGAAAGTCTGCTCGAGTCGTGATGTCGACGACCCGCGCTACATCCGCCAGCTGACGGCCGACAACTGCGAGATAGCCCCAGGCACGAAGGCAGGCGACGGCTCACTGCTGCGTCCTTACATCGTGTTCTTCGGCGAGGCCGTTCCCAACATCTCGATAGCAGCCGAGGAGGCGCAGCAGGCCGACATCTTTATCATCATCGGCACGTCGCTCAACGTCTATCCTGCAGCCGGACTCGTGCACTATGTGCGGCCTGGCGTGCCCGTCTACCTCATCGATCCGAAACCGGTGAACGCTGGCGGTGGTGTGAAGCAGATCATGAAGGGAGCCTCGGAGGGTATGCGTGAGCTCTGCAAGGAACTGCTTTGAGTCATCACTCGCATGAGATACAGACTCATATTCCTGTCATTAGCGTTACAGCTCTCGTTATACGGCAGCGCGCCTCCGTTCCACCGCCCCCCCGTACCCTCGCACCCCCGCACCTCCGCACCCACCATCACGGTGGTGCAATACGACGAAGAGGACGGCGTTCCCGCCAGCCATGTCACCCAGCTATTGCAAGACGGCAAGGGGTTTATGTGGTTTGCCACATGGAACGGTCTTTGCCGCTATGACGGCTATGAGTTTCATACCTTTAAGCCTGTTGCCGGCGACGGTTGTGCCATGGCCACCGACCGTATCCGCGACATTGGTCTGCTGCCCGACGGCAAGATCCTCTGCCGTGTTGACGACGACCATTTTCTGTTCGACCCACGTACATGCCAGTTCGTCGATGCCCCCGACGAACTGGCACATGTTGCTGTTTCCGCTGATGACAACATGCCGAATGGCGCTAAGAAATACCGTCAAAGCCAGTCGCTGAAAAGCGGACACGACATGGAGTGGGCCGACGCTTTCGGCACCCGTTGGACGCTCTCCTCTAACGGGCACCTGTCTGCCCAGACCAGCGAGGGTCTTGTCAGCACCCACAACATAGATCTCCCCATCGCTGGCGCTACGTTTGCCCTTGCCGACGATCAGGGCAACTTGTGGGTGCTGGTTTCCAATCGCATCTGCAAACTGACCACTGGCATAGAACACACCGAACGGCTAACCATTGAGCCTGCGTCGGAGGTGAAGTGTCTGTTCAAAGACCATGAGGGCCGCTGCTGGGTGACCACGCGCGACGGTGCCGTGCGTGTCTGTTCGGCTGTCGATGGAAAGCTGACCGGCTACTTAGACCCTGACGGTCAGTTGCATGGCAACTACATCCGTTTGGGTGCTGCCGTCTACAGCATGTACGAGTCGGCCGACGGCACGCTGTGGTTTGGTACAAAGCCCGACGGACTGTACCGGCTGAAAGCACACCACGCCTTGGAGCACGTCATGGCCGACGCCAACATCTACCACATCACCGAAGACGTCTACGGCCGGCTGTGGCTGGCCACTCTTGACGACGGACTTCTCTACTCGTCTGCACCCATGGCCGACGCACCGTCATTTCAGGCGCCGAAACACTATCCCAAAGAGGTCGCGCAACGCGTGAGATACCTCTACATGACTGCCGACAGCACGATGCTTGCCGCCACCACCGACGGACTTGTGGTGACAGGGCTGAAAGCCGATGCCGACGCCATGGCGTTCCACCTGCACCAGCGTGAGCCTGGCCGCTCAAGCAGCCTTAGCAGCAGTGCCATCATGGACATCACGGCGACAAGAGGAAGCATCTTCGTAAGCACAGAGAGCGGCGGTATCAACCAAATAGTAGGTAGCGAGTCCGACCCTGACGGCCTGCTGGCCAACCAGTTATATTTCAGCCACTACACCGCCGCCACTCATCATCTGCCTACCGACATCGCCCTCTCCATGACGCCCTTGGCCGACGGCAAGATGATGGTTGTCAGCGGACATCTGGTGACGCTGCTCGACAGCACTGGCCACTCGCGCGTGCTCGACTCCCGCTATTTCAATGCCGACTATCGGTTCAGCGATGCCCATCCCTTAGAGCTTGACGGAGGACGGTGGCTCTTCGGACTGACCGACGGTGCCTTCATCACCAGCAATGAGCAGATGTGGCACCCGGTCTTCACCCCACGCTTAGTGCTGACCTCCATCTCACTGCAAGGTGGCAACATCCCCACGGCGGGCGAAGTCTTCCAACACGACACGAACCTGGCGGCAGAATATCTCGACAGCATCACGCTGCAGCCCCATGAGCGTAACATCACGGTACATTTCGCAGCCATCGACTTCACCGCACCCGAACGCATCAACTACGCTTTCCGCCTGACTACCGACGACAGCGACGCCGACACCCCGTGGAACCACATAGGCCACAACCGTTCAGTGACACTGCTCGACCTGAAGCCCGGCGTCTACCGCCTCACCATCCGGTCGACAAATGCTGACGGTGAATGGTACGACAGCGCTGGCAAGGGTGACAACGACAAGGGACCAAACGTGCGCACACTGACAATCATCGTCAGACCCACTTTCTGGGAGGCTTGGTATGGCCAACTGCTCATCGTGTTGCTGATAGCCACGGCCATCGCCTTCGCCGTCTACACCATATTATATATTAGGCGCATCAAGCGCAAGCATCGCGAAACCTTGGAAGCCTATCTTGCATTGATAGAGGTGAATAGCGCAAAGCAAGAGGCAGATGGCGAGAGGCAGGAGGCTAATAGCGAGAGGCAAGAAGTGAGAGGCGAGAGGCAAGAGACGATGGCTGAGCTCGACCCCATGATGCAACGCGTTATGGCCTACATAGAAGAAAACATTGGCAATAGCGACGCCAACATTGGCGACATGGCTGCTGCAGCCGCTACGAGCCGCAGCGGCCTGCAGCGCAAGCTGAAGCAGACCATGGGTATCACACCAATCGACCTGCTCCGCGAGGCTCGCATCAAGCACGCCTGCCAGTTACTCCTGCAGACTGACAAGAACGTGAGCGAAGTGGCCTACGCCTGCGGATTCACCGACCCTAAATATTTCAGCCGTTGCTTCAAGCAGAGCACAGGAAAGACGCCGACACAGTTCACAGAGGTCGGTTGAGAGTCTTTAGCCAGCAAACGGGTGTAAAAACGCGTCAAAACAGGGTACTTGACGCGTTTTTCATACCCGTTTGCCGCATTTTTACCCCATTCCATCGGAGAAAACGCTATAATTTTGCAGCCGTAATAACAAGGTCTATACTACTTCACCTCCTCAACTCCACAACTCCTCAACTCCTAATCTATCCTACTTTACCCACTCAACTACACAACTCCTCAACTCCACAACTCCTCAACTCCACAACTACTCAACTCCACAACTCCACAACTACTTAAATCATATAAAAAATGAAAACAAAACTACTATTCCTCTTTGCCTTGGCCACGATGCTCTTCACCGCATCGAGCGCCAAGAAGGTGCACACCCTCGGTGACTCCACCATGGCAAATTACGATGAGAACGCCACCGTCACCCGTGGATGGGGCATGTATTTCGGTAACTTCCTGACCAACGGCTGGACCTCCATCAACTATGCCAGAGGCGGCCGCGACAGCTACGGTGGCTACAACGAGCTGTGGCAGACGGTCAAGAAGCAGGTGCAGCAGGGCGACTACGTCATCATCACCTTCGCCCACAACGACGAGAAGAACCATGGCATGGACGGCTACCAGCTGAAGGCCTATTACGAGAGCATAGGCGACCAGGCTGCTGCCAATGCCGTGGACCTGCGCGGCAGCATCCCCTCGACAACTTACAAGGAGAACCTAGGCAAGATTGTCGACGAGGCGCTGGCCCTTGGTGCCACACCTATCATCTGCTCGCCCGTGTGCCGCAGCTACTTCAGTGGTAGCACCATCCGCCGCAACGGCCGCCACGACCTGGGCGATAGCTACAAGATTCTGACGGAAAAGGGCCCCGTCGACGGTCCGAAGCTGGCCGCAGACGACCACACCATGGACTATGCCTACCACTCACAGCAGCTGGCACAGGAGAAAGGCGTCCCATTCATCGACCTGACCAACGCCACGAAGACACTCTACTTGAAATATGGCAACCAGAGCAAGTGCGAGGCTGCGCTGTTCGATGGCGAAGGCTCTACCCACTTCAACACCACGGGTGCACTGCTCGTGGCGCGTGAGTGTGCCCGCCTGATGAAGGCTCAGGGCATCCTGGCCGATGACATTGTACTGCCCACCGACCTCAGTGTCTCGCCTGCCACGGGCGATCTCGGCGAGGCATACAAGGGACAGACACTGCAGAAGGAGTTCACCATCAACGGCTTCGGCCTCAAGCCCGATGAAGGCAGCGTGACCATCTCAGCCACCGATGGCATAGAACTGTCGTTCGACAAGAAGGAGTGGAGCCAGGCCATCAACGTCAGCTACAGCTCGGGCACGCTCATCAAGACCTTCTATGCCCAGATGACACTCACTGAGGACGGCACTTCCACTGGCACAGTGACCATCAGTCAGGAGAACAAGACCATCGAGATTCCAGTCACCGCCACTGCTATCGTGTTGGAGGGTGGCACCGAGGTGAATGTCTACTGGCGACTGGAGAAAGACGACAGCTACGTGCTGACAGGCCCCGCCAACGTCATTGCCGAGAGCTGGACTGGCATGTACGTGCAGCGCTACTCCAACCCCAACGCCAACACCACCTGGCCCGACTGGACTGGCTTCGACGCTTCACGCAAGACACAGCGCAACCTGCTGACCGGCGACGCATGGCCTGCCGACGAAATCGACGACAACCCCGGGCGATACATCGAGTGGGGCATAGCGCCCACAGAGGGCATGACGCTGAGCATCGACGAGATCAGCCTTTTCGTCTGCGGCTGCGGTGGCAACGGCATGTGCAGCCACATCTATTACAGCACCGACAACTTCCAGACGCGCACCACCATCTTCGAGATGAAGAAGATGCCGGCCAACAACATGCAGTACGTCAAGGCGCAGCCCGTCATCAAGCTCGAAGAGGGCCAGAAGCTGCTCGTACGCGTCTATCCTTGGTACAACGGAGCTGCCACGGGCAAGACCATCTGCCTCTCCGACCTCACCATCCACGGCATGGCCAGCAACGCCGATGCCACCGCCGTCCAGTCTATTGCTGTACCACAGCAACAAGCCGAGCAATGCTACGACCTGCAGGGCCGCTGCATCAAGGGCAACACCCGCGGACTGGCCATCGTGCGACAGAGCGACGGCACGGTAAAGAAAACGCTACACTAACCATCTGCCCATCACTCCCCCTGACAACATTATGAGAAAAAACATCATGCTACAGTTGCTCGCCGTCATGGCAGCACTTCCTCTCATCGCCGTTGAGAACTATCCTTACCGCAGCGACTACTTGTGGGTCACCGTGCCCGACCACGACGACTGGACCTACGAGCTGGGGCAGCATGCCAAGGTGGAGGTGGAGTTCTACAAGTATGGCATTCCTCGCGACGGCGAGGTGAGCTACAGCATCGGCAACGACATGCTGCAGCCCGACAAGCACGGCACCGCAAAGCTAAAGCGTGGGCGCGCCACCATCGACATGGGGACGCGCCGCACGCCGGGCTTCCGCGACCTGTCGCTGCAGCTCACCGTCGACGGCACCAAATACAGCCACCATATTAAGGTGGGCTTCGCCGTGAACCAGATAAAGCCCTTCACCCAGGAGCCGGCCGACTTCGTGAGCTTTTGGGAGGCTAACAAGCGCGAAACAGCCCGCTATCCCCTCTCCTACTCCCAAGAACTCGCACCCGAATATTGCACCGACAAGCTAGTGTGCTACTTGGTGCGCCTGCAGCTCGACAGCCATGGCAAGTGTGTCTACGCCTATCTCACCATGCCGCGCAACGCACAGAAGGGGGCGTGCCCCGTGGTGCTCTGTCCTCCGGGAGCCGGCGTGAAGACCATCAAAGAGCCTCTGCGCCACAAGTACTATGCCGAGAATGGCTTCATCCGCTTGGAGATGGAGATTCACGGACTGAACCCCACACTCAGCGAAGGGCAGTTCAAGGAAATCAGCAACGCCCTGAATGCCGGTGAGAACGGCTATCTGTGCAACGGCCTCGACCATCGCGACAACTACTACATGAAGCATGTCTACCTGGCCTGCGTACGCGCCATCGACCTGCTCACCTCACTGCCTGAATGGGACGGCCGTAACGTGGCCGTGCAGGGTGGCAGCCAAGGCGGCGCGCTGGCCATCGTCACGGCAGCACTCGACGAGCGTGTGGACCTCTGTGTGGCCAACCATCCGGCGCTCGCCGACATGGCAGCCTACGCCGAAGAGGGACGCACAGGCGGCTACCCGCACTTCATCCGCATGAACAACATGCTGACCGACGAGAAGATACGCACCATGGCCTACTACGATGTAGTGAACTTTGCCCGTCACGTCAAGGCACGCACCTTCCTCACATGGGGCTTCAACGACAGCACCTGCCCCCCAACGACCAGCTATGCCGTGTGGAACACGCTGAGCTGCGAGAAAGAGGCACTCGTCACCCCTATCAATGAGCACTGGACCAGCGAAGCCACTGAGCACGGACACATGGAGTGGATCAAACGCCACTTGTCCACCACCCCGTCTGTTGCTGTATCACAGCAACAAACAACAAACCGTTAAGAACATAAAACCTACTTTAAACCATTCAAACTAAAACCATCTTTTTTATGAAAAAACAATCTTTTTTATGCGTGATTCTGCTTGCATTGCTCACAGGATGGCAGCCGCTGAAGGCCGACCCCGTGCAGCTGGCAAGCTGGACGTTCGAATCGGGCTATACAGTAGCCGGGAACGTCTACACACCCAACGGCGAAGCTTGGGCCGAGGTGAGTGCACAATGGTTCAACGCCGGACAGCCGCAGTTTGTGGCCGACGAGGCTATTAGCACTGCCAGTGACTATGTGATGACGGGCAAGACCAGCCGCTACTGGCAGCTCTGCTCGGGCTGGAACAACCATGTGTTCCGTGTGGTCAACGACACTGAGGCCAACGACCTGACCACCTGGACAGACCCTTCGCAGCACAACAACTACTACGAGGTGCAGTTCCCAACCGTGGGCTACAAGAACATCACCATCGAGCTGGCCTGTGCCTATGGCGGCAATGCCGAGGCCACGATGAAGGCTGTGGTGAGTACCGACGGCGGTCAGACATGGCGCGAATGTGGCGAATACACCAGCGCCAACACTTGGTGGACCTACAATGCTGCCACCATCAGTGTGCCTGCCGTGAATAAGGAGAAAGCCATCGTGCGCTTCATTTACGGCAATGGCTTCTCATCCAACTGGAACCTGGACTACCTCACCATCAAGGGCGAGGAGTATGTGGCCAATCCTAATGCAATCACTCTGCCCGACGACGAGCCTCTTGACCTCTCGAAGGCCACGTTGGTGAACGGAGTCATCAAGAGTGAAGGCGTGGACGACCCACAGTTCGACTCATTCCGCAATCCTGGCTCGGCTACGTTTGCGCTAAACAACACGAAGGAAGGTGCCGTCTACCAGATTTCGCTTGGTGCTGCCACGGCTAACGCCGGCAACACCCTGCGTCTGGTCATCACCGACGATGCCACTGGCAAGACAGATATTGACAAGACCATCAGCGTGGAAGCCAACGGCTGGCAGAACTTCAAGACCTACACCGTGACCACGGGACAGATGGCTGCCGGCGACAAGACCTTTGTCGTAAACTTCCTGAGTGGTGGTGGCTATACTTCGAATGTGAACAATATCACGTTCAACGAACTCGAGGTGGGCGACCTCTGTCTGCTGACCACCGACGTACAGCCTGTAGGTGCTGGTCAGGTGACAGCTGCCAGCACGTTGTTTGCCCCTGGTGCCGAGGTGACCGTCACCGCTACGGCCAATAAAGGCTACGAGTTCAGCTGCTGGCAGGATGCCAACGGCAACACGCTCTCGACAGAGAATCCCTACACCTTTACTATTCAAGAGAACACCACCGTCACAGCTCTGTTCAGCGAGGTGGAGGTGGTAAACGTCATTCCCACCACCGACGAGAACCCGTGGGTGATGGAGAATGGTGAGCTGCACGGCAGCCGTGCCTCGTTTGGCAGCGACCACCATATTGACTGGATGAACAATGGCGACTATGCCATCTACAAGCTCGACAACCAGATGAATGCCTCCTACTACGACGTGACCTTCACCGCTGGCACACAGCAGTCGAACGTCAGCTTGAACTTCAACATCAAAGATGCTGAGGGCAAGGAAGTATGCAACGAAACAGTCGACATTGAGAACAACGGTAACTGGGACTCGGCTTCGAAGAGCTATGCTTTCCGAACGGGTGAAATGCTGAAGGGTCGCTACACGCTGACCATCACTTTTAACTCTGTAGGCGGCAACGGCACAACGGCCAACATCAACAATTTCGTCTTTACGGGTAAGGAGAAGTTCGTGGCTGAGACCCTCGACGGTGAGGCTGCTACCATCACCTTCCCCTTCAATCAGGGTACTGAGGGTCAGGTGGCTACGTTCGACGAGAGTGTCGCCCGTTTCTTCAAGACCAGCTATGTGGAGCATGGTGACAATCTGACGTTGAAGGACGTGAACAGCGGTCAGACCCGCTTCCAACCCAGCATCAGCAATGAGGGCTCGGCCAACGACGGCAACCGCATTGACTTCATGGTCATCCCTGTGGCTGGCATGAAGTTCGTGCCCACGAACGTGAAGTTCAATACCACTCGCTTCGGCACCGACGGCGGTAAGGTGGACGTCAGCTGGATCAACAGCGACGGCACCACGACTGCTATCGCTACAGCCGTGATTCCTGCCCGCAACAACGCTACACCGAACGTGACCAACTTCGACCAGGCCGTGACCAACGCCAAGGAGAACGACGGCCTCTGCGGTCTGCGACTGAACCTCTACAGCCTGGGCAACACCAAGCAGGTGGGCTTCTCTGACATCGTCATCGAGGGTACGCTCTCTGGCACCACACAAGACGTGGCTCACTACACGCTCGCGGTGAAACTCGATCCAGAGAATGCCGGCAAGCTGACCGTGACACCCAATGCCGAGAGCTTCGACGAGGGCGACGAGGTGACTATCTCTGTGGCCGAGAACTTCGGCTTCCACTTCGCTGCATGGGTTGACGCCGAGGGCAACAAGGTGTCGACGGAGAATCCCTACACCATCAACATCAATGCCGACACCGACCTGACGGCAACGTTCACGCAGAAGAACACCTACGCCCTGAACGTGGCGCTGACCGAGGGAGCCCGCGACAACTTGGTTCAGATACAGCCCGCCGGCACGATGATTGACGGCAAGCGTATGTACGAAGAGGGTGAC
Source organism: Prevotella sp. (assembly GCA_017417465.1). Lineage (GTDB taxonomy): Bacteria > Bacteroidota > Bacteroidia > Bacteroidales > Bacteroidaceae > Prevotella. The sequence continues at coordinate 50,457 of JAFPZD010000081.1, forward strand.
GACGTGAAGCTGACCGCCCTGTCGAACAAGGTGCTGACGTTCGTCGGCTGGGAGGACAACACCACCGACGCTGAGCGCACCATCCGCATGGATGCAGACAAGAGCCTGACCGCCAACTTCTCGGCCGACGACTACATCGTAGGCTGGGACTTCTACTACGACTCACCCAACCAGGAGCGTGCCGCCGACTACAAGAGCGACACTGAGAACGCTGGTCTGCTGTCGCTACACAACGCCGAGGGTACCACCTCGTCGTGGCTGACCCGTGGCATCGGCAACGGACAGGAGAACGGCCGCTATGCCGCTCGCGTTTGGAAGCTCCGCTCGCAGCAGCTCTACTTCGAGATTTCGTTCTCGACTAAGGGCTACAAGAACGTGAAGGTGACCAGCTCGCTGGGCTGCAGCTACAACACCTACAGCGTGAACAACCTGCAGTACTCTGTCGACGGTAAGGAATACAAGACCGTGGCTACGTTCAACATCACTGGCTCGGGCTGGTTCGACAAGGCCGACGTGGCTTTGGGCAGTGATGCCGACGAGCAGGATCGCGTCTACGTGCGCTGGATGCCCGACTTCAACGCAGAGCTTGTAGGTGCCGCCACCGACTATGACGGTCTGGCCATCAGCGACATCTTCGTCACGGCCGATGCCGGCACGCTGGCCGAGGAAGAGGCTGTGCTCGTCAGCAGCAATCCTGAGAACGGCGCCGAGGGCGTCAGCGCCAATGGCTCTGTCATCCTGACCTTCGACAAGAAGATCAAGGCTGGCACGGGCGTGGCTACCTTGGATGATGAAGAGATTGCTCCCATCATCTCGGGCAAGAGTGCCGTGTTCAAGTATAGCGGTCTGAAGTATGGCACCGACTATACCTTCGAGATGCCTGCTGGCGTGCTCGTCAGCCGCAGTGGCAACCCTGTGGCTGCCACCACCATCCAGTTCACCACCATGGAGCGCCAACAGCCTGAAGTTCGTCTCTATGATGCCATCGTCGATGCTAACGCTACTGAGTCTGTAAGCGCCGAAGGCATCGCCATCTACACTACGGTGCAGGCAGCCGTCGACGCTGCTCCCGCCGGACGCGCCCTGCCGTGGCTCATCTTCATCAAGAACGGTGAGTACAAGGAGCATGTCGACGTGCCCGCCACGAAGCCCTATCTGCACTTCATCGGTCAGAGCCGCGACGGCGTGGTCATCAAGGACGACCGCCTCAGCGGTGGCGACAACGCCGTACACGTCAGCGTGGGTGCTACCGTAGTGGTTAATGCCAGCAACACCTTCTTTGAGAACCTGACGATGGAGAACATCTGGGGCCATGAGAAGCAGGCCGGCCCACAGGCACTGGCTCTGAACACCGGCGGCGACCGCATCGCCCTGAACGGCGTGCGCCTGCTGTCATATCAGGACACGTGGATCACTACTTCGACCTCGAACAACCGTCACTACATCAAGAACTCGCTCATTGAGGGTGCCGTAGACTTCATCTACAACAGCGGAAATGTCTATCTCGACGGCGACACGCTCGAAATCAACCGTCCCAGCGGTGGCTACATCGTAGCTCCGAGCCACGGTGCCGATGTGAAGTGGGGCTATGTCTTCATGAACAACGTGCTGCGCCCCGTGGCTGGCATGAACGTCACCGACGTCTGGCTGGGTCGCCCCTGGCATAACCAGCCGAAGACTGTCTTCATCAACCTGCAGACCTACATCAACATTCCTGCTGCTGGTTGGTACGAGACCATGGGCGGTCTGCCTGCTCTGTGGGCCGACTACAACACGGTCGATGCCAATGGCAACCCCGTTGACCTGTCGCAGCGCCGCGATACCTATTATTATACTGACAACGAGGGCAACAAGGTCTATGGCAAGGCCAAGAACTTCCTGACCGACGAGGAGGCCGCACAGTACACCATAAAGAACGTCATGGGCGGCGACGACAACTGGCAGCCTGACCTGATGTGCGAGGCTTGCGATGCTCCGACAGTCACCTCTGACGGCCAGCATCTCTCGTGGGAACCTGTGCCCTACGCCATCTGCTACGTGGTGACCCGTGGCGACGAGGTCGTAGCCTTTACCACCGACTGCGAGTACGATGCCGAGGCAGGTGCCGACTACAAGGTGCAGGCAGTGAACGAGTTCGGAGGACTGAGCAAGAAGGGTGATGTGAATGTCAGCACTGGCATTCAGACGCTCGACAGTCTGATGCCTTCTGACTACAACGAAAAGATTTATACCATCGACGGACGCCAGCACAGCAAGTTGCAGCGCGGACTGAACATCGTGCGTATGGGTGACGGCACCACGCACAAGATCATGGTTGAATAGACCGTTGTAAGGAATAGCATCTCTTGAGGCTGTGTCAGAAAACGATTCGCCTGCGCTTCTGCGTTAGCATCGTTTCTGACACAGCCTCTTTTCTTATTTTCTGCACTTCTTTGGCCAAAAATCGAACTATTCAATATATCAAACTGTTGCGAACAGAAAAGTTACAGATCTGAGTAACACGTGCTCATATCAAGGAGAATCGTTGGGCGAAGGAAGTTCTTACACCCCAATAAAAACAACAAGGGCAACCTCAAAACGAGGTACGCCCTTATTGAAATTTTCCTTTACAAAAAAAAGGATTAGTTCAGAGCATCAGCAAGCTCAGCACCGGCCTTAAACTTAGCAACCTTCTTGGCAGCAATGCTAATCTTAGTCTTTGTGGCGGGGTTGATGCCTTCGCGAGCGGGGCGCTCGTTAACGCTGAAAGTGCCAAAACCGACGAGAGCCACTTTGTCACCTGCGATGAGAGCTTCCTTCACTGCTTCAATGGCTGCATTGAGAGCCTTCTTTGCGTCTACCTTTGAGAGACCAGCACCAGCTGCAATCTTCTCGACTAATTCTGTTTTGTTCATAATAAAATGGTTTAAATTAGGAAATAATAAAGTTATAATTGTTAGATGGTTAGAATTCCACCGCAAATATAGTGCAAAGTATTTAAAAAACAAACAAAAAATCCGAAAAAATGCATTTTTTGATGAAAAAAAGTCTCTTTGACCCATTTTTTGTGCTGTGTAAGAGATATTTTTCGTAATTTTGCGCGCAAATTCGAAAAATTGGTCGTTGTGAGCAAAAAACTCTGACGCACTTAAAATCGTAAATAGTAAATAGTCAAATAGTAAATAGATAAGATGTTTCGTAACATACCCGTTGTAACTCGCAACCTGCTCATCGTGAACGTACTGGCTTACCTCGCCACCGTCATTCTCAAAATGCAGGGCATCAGTCTCGAAAGTATTGGCGGCCTTCACTTTTTCATGGCTGACGATTTCCATGTGTATCAGTTCATTACCTACATGTTCCTCCATGGCAGCTTCGCACACCTGTTTTTCAACATGTTTGCCCTGTGGATGTTCGGCTGTGTGATTGAAAATGTGTGGGGACAGAAGAAATTCATTTTTTATTACATCCTCTGCGGCATTGGCGCTGGTCTCTGCCAAGAGATTGTGCAGTATGTGAGCTATTCGTCCGAGGGTCTGGCTGCCTATCAGTATGTGACTGACGGCAGTGTCCGCATGACGGTGGGTGCCTACCTCAACAGTTGGTGCACCATCGGTGCGTCGGGTGCGGTCTATGCCATCCTTCTGGCCTTTGGCATGACATTCCCCGAAGAGCGCATCTTCATCTTCCCACTGCCAGTGCCCATCAAGGCCAAATGGTTCGTCATGATCTATGCCGGCATCGAGTTGGTGCTGGCCTACACATCGTCGGGCGACGGCATTGCACACGTGGCACACCTGGGCGGCATGCTCTTCGGCTTCCTGCTCATACGCTTCTGGCGTCGCCATCCTGAGCGCAACTTCAACATGAGCAGCGGCAAGCAGTTCGTCGACCGTTGGCTGCAACGCGGCGGCAGAAGGAATGGGCAATCCGGGAGCTCCACATATTCCGGACAATCCGGATATTCCATGAATACCAATGACACCTGGCAGGCCAACCGCACCGCCACACGTGAGGACGACATGGCCTACAACGCACAGAAGAAGGCGCGCCAGGACCGTGTTGACGCCATTCTCGACAAGATCCGCAAAAGTGGCTACGACAGCCTGACAAAGGAAGAGAAGCAGTTCCTCTTTGAGGCCAGCCGCGAGCGATAATACCCTTGTATGAAGAAGATCAAGCATTTCATCACGAGCCTGCTCAGTGCCGTCAGCATTCTGGCGGCGCTGTTGATGGTAGGCGTGGGCTACAGCGACCGTCTCGATCCCACTGACTACCCCGTCCTGGCCTGTGCCGGCATGCTGTTCCCTGCTTTCGTCATACTGAACATCGGGATACTGGTGTTCTGGCTCCTGGTAGGGTGGCGCCGCGCCATGATTCCCATCGTTGGCCTCGTGCTCTGCTATACGCCCATTCGCACCTTCTTCCCCCTGCACTTCAATAACGACGAGGTGCCCGACGACGCGCTGAAGGTCATGTCGTACAACGTCTGCGGCTACAGTGGTCTGAAGCGTGTCGACCAGCCCGTCGACAGCATCGTTGACTACCTGCGCCGCGAGATGCCCGACATTGTCTGCTTACAGGAGGACTACCGCCACAACCCCGACCCATTCGAACAGCTGAAAAGTGTCTTCCCCTACAACGACACCGTCCACGTCAACCACAACCGCAGTGGCGAGATGAATGCCGTCGGCATCCATACCCGCTTCCCTATCGTCAGGAAAGAGTATATCCCTTATGAGTCGAAATCGAATGGCTCGGCTGCCTTCTTCCTGCTCGTCGACGGCGACACGGTGCTCGTCATCAACAACCATCTGGAGAGCTTCCACCTCTCACCCGAGGATAAGCAGCAGTACAAGGACATGCTGAAAGGACGCATGGAGCGCGACTCGGCACAGGCTGAGACACGCTTCCTCGTCGACAAGCTCAGCAAGGCGCAAGCCATCAGGGCACCGCAGGCACGGGCCATCCACGACTACATTGAGCGCCACCGCCACCTGCCCATTATCGTTTGCGGCGACTTCAACGACACACCCATCTCCTATGCCCGGCACACCATCAGTCAGGGACTTACCGACTGTTTCGTCGAGGCGGGCTGCGGACTTGGTTTGTCATATAATCAGAAAGGATTTAACTTCCGTATCGACCAAATAATGTGCTCCAACCACTATGTTCCGCTGCGTTGCATCGTCGAGAGCAAAATAGGGCTTAGCGACCATTATCCAGTCATTTGCTGGCTGAAAATAGTGGAGAAATCTTAAAAAAGGTGCAAAAAGCGCCGGAAAATTTGCCGAAGTGTAAAAAAATCACTATATTTGCACGCTCAAATTCGCAATAAAACTCACGTAATATAATTAACAACAAAATGCAAAACAAAGGAATTGTAAAGTTTATTGCAGCCGCACTCGTGCTCGTCTGCATCTTCTATCTTTCCTACTCGTTCGTGACACGCTACCACGAGAATAAGGCAGCAGCCATGGGCGAGAAGGCCGGACAGGAGTATCTGGATTCACTCTCAAGTAAAGACGCCAACGTCTGGTTTGGTGCTAACCTCAAAAAATGCCGCGAAATGGAGATTGGCCTCGGCCTTGACCTGAAGGGCGGTATGAACGTCATCCTCGAAGTGTCGGTGCCCGACATCGTCGACATGCTCGCCGACCACAAGCAGGATCCTGGTTACCGCAAGGTGCTCGAGATGGCAAAGAAAGAAGAGGAACGCACACAAGGCGACTTTGTAACCATCTTCTACAACACCTGGAAGCAGGAGCAGCCTGGCCGTAACCTGTCGACCGTCTTCGCTACGGCTCAGATGCGTGACAAGGTGAACACCAACACACCTAACGACGAAGTCATCAGCGCCCTCCGCACGGAGGTGCAGTCGGCCATCGACAATGCCGAGACCGTCGTCCGCACCCGTGTCGACCGCTTCGGTGTCGTTCAGCCCAACATCCAGCGCCTCGAAGGCCAGTCGCGCATCATGATCGAGATGCCCGGCGTGAAGGAGCCCGAGCGTGTCCGTAAGCTGTTGCAGGGAAGTGCTAACCTGGAGTTCTACGAGACCTACGACGCCCAGACCGTGCTGCCGATGCTCACCAGCCTGAGCACCGCCTATGCCGCCCAACAGAGTGGCGAGCAGCCCGAGGAGGTTGCCGCCGAGACTGCCGAGACTGCTGAGGCTGTTGCCGAGGCTGCCGAGCCCGACACCACCAAGGTGGAGGATGCCGACGCCGCCATGGCTGCCAAGCTGAACACTGCCAAGGACGGCAGCGAGGAGAGCGCCCAGTCGACCGAGGCCCTCGAGCGCATGAAGAAGCAGAACCCGCTGTTCGCCTACCTCGACACCCGCTTTGCCGGTCTGTCGGTCATTGGCGGCGTGCTGGCCCGCGACACCGCTGAGGTCAACAAGATTGTCCACTCCGACCTGGCCCGCAAGATGCTGCCCGCCGACCTAAAGCTGCTGTGGGGCGTGAAGCCCACCAAGCACGCCATGGGTGCCGGCGAGGTCTTCGAGCTCTATGCCATCAAGCTCGATCCCTCTGGCAAGGCTCCGCTGAGCGGTGATGTCATCACCAAGGCCAGCGACTCGTTCAACCAGTTCAACAACCCCGTCGTGTCGATGCAGATGAACACCGTCGGTACCCGTAAGTGGGCCACCATGACCCGCGAGAACAAGGGCCACGCCATCGCCATCGTCCTCGACGACATGGTCTACAGCGCTCCCCGCGTGAACGACGAGATCACGGGCGGTAGCTCAGAAATCTCGGGTGACTTCACTCTCGACGAGACCAAGGACCTTGCCAACACGCTGAACTCTGGTAAGATGCCGGCTCCTACCCGCATCGTCCAGGAGCAGGTCGTCGGTCCTACCCTCGGTGCACAGTCCATCAAGCAGGGTGCCATCTCGTTCATCGTCGCCCTCATCCTGCTGGGCTGCGTGATGGTGCTGCTCTACGGTTTCATCCCCGGCATGCTGGCCAATATGGCCCTGCTGTTCAACCTCTTCTTCACCCTCGGCATTCTGACGTCGTTCCAGGCCGCACTGACCATGCCTGGTATCGCCGGTATCGTGCTGACGCTGGGTACGGCTGTGGACGCCAACGTGCTTATCTACGAGCGTACCAAGGAGGAGCTGCGCCGTGGTCTTAACATCAAGGAGGCCATTAACAAGGGTTATGCCAACGCTTTCTCGGCCATCTTCGACTCGAACCTCACGTCGTTGATCACCGGTATCATCCTGTTCTCAGTCGGTACTGGTCCTATCAAGGGCTTCGCTACCACGCTCATCATCGGTATCTGCGTCAGCTTCTTCACCGCCGTGTTCATGACACGTCTGGTCTACGACCATCAGATGAAGCGCGACAAGTGGCAGAACCTCACCTTCAACACCTCGTTCTCGAAGAACCTCATGCAGGGCACGCACTTCAACTTCATGGGTGCCTATAAGAAGTCGTACATGATCTGGGGCATCGCAGCTGTGCTGTTCTGCATCAGCTTCCTCGTCCGTGGACTGAGCAAGAGTATCGACTTCACCGGTGGTCGTAACTACGTCATCGTGCTCGACAAGGAGACTCCCGTCGAGGATGTGCGCTCCGCTCTGCGCGGCGTCTTCGTCAACACCACGGGTGTGAACGAGGGCAAGGAGGCCACCACAACGGCTATTGCCCTGGGTGCCGCTTCTGACAAGACCGTGCGTATCTCGACCAACTGGAACATCGAGTCGAACGATCCTACCGTCGACGACCAGGCTGAGAACACCATCTACGAAGTGCTGAAGAAGGGCAACTTCATCTCGCAGGCCAGCATCGACGACTTCAAGAACCCCGACGTCCGCGAGGGTGGTTCCATCATTGAGTCGTCAAAGGTCGGTCCGTCAATCGCTAAGAGCATCACGCGTGGCGCTATCATCAGCGTGATCCTCGCCCTGATTGCCATCTTCCTCTACATCCTGCTGCGCTTCCGCAACGTTGCCTTCTCAATCGGCTCTATCGTTGCCCTGGCCTTCGACGCCCTCATCGTCATCGGCTTCTTCTCAGTGCTCTGGGGATGGGTGCCCATGTCGCTGGAGGTCGACCAAACGTTCATCGGTGCTATCCTGACCGTGATCGGTTACTCCATCAACGATAAGGTGGTGGTATTCGACCGTATCCGTGAGAACATCGGTCTCTTTGGCAAGCGCGACCGCCGTCAGATCTTCAACGACTCGCTGAACCAGACGCTGGCACGTACCATCAACACGTCAGTGACGACGCTCGTCGTGCTGTTCACCATCTTCATCTTCGGTGGCGACAGCATCCGTCCGTTCTCATTCGCCATGATTCTCGGCGTTATCTTCGGTACGCTCTCTTCAATCTTCATCGCTGCTCCTACGGCCTACCTGTGGCTCACACGTGGCAAGGGCAACACCGAGGAAGCTCCCGAAGCCAAGAAGTAAGCACAAAACGGGCATTGCCCACTGCTTATTAAATAATAATGTACGCACACACGTGCGTACATTATTATTTTGTTTGCTATATAGCTCTCAACATTTGGAGCGGCGCTTGTTGCACAGATTTGCACACAAAGTGCAGGTGATTAAGGTAATTTAACACCAAATTTGCAGTTGTTAGGGAATAAAAGCGTAACTTTGCACTTTACAAATAAAGTGGGCGCACCCACCCACATATTGCTTGTCGCCTCAAAGCACAAGACACCGACCTGACTATCAGCCGATTGCCCCAAACCGCGGGCACCACTTGCACGCTATTACTGTACAAACAATTTATAGTTCACATTATTATTAACAAAAAACAAAGCTTATGAAGAAATTTACAATGTTCATGCTAACAGCCATGATTGGTCTGTTTGCCTATGCACAACAACCGGTCGTGCATTTAGGGGCTACTCAAAACATGAAGCGTCTCCTAACGACGGTGCAGCCTAACCCGCGCAACAACTTCAGTACAACCGCGACGTCATTCCGCGCTCCGAAGAAGGCCGCAAGTGACTATGTTATCATAACCGAACAACCTGAGGGTGAGCTGAAGAGTTATGTCCGTAGTGGTGGCCATTATGTGACTCAAGATCAAAACATTTACTATGGAGACCAGAGCGGCGTCATCGACATTGTCTGGGGTAAGGACAATAAGGTGTACTTCAAAGATATCATTAGTGGCTTGGCTTATGGAACTTGGGTAGAAGGCACTTTGTCAGAAGACAGCACAAGCATTTCCGTCCCCCTTGGCCAGAATATTCTCTATTCGGAAAACTACGATGCTTGCGTAGCTATTGGACTCATCGTCTATAACCAAGGTTTTTCTGTCGACACAGTATCTACAGAGGCCGTATTTACTGTCGAGGATGACGTTCTTTCACTTCAGGGCACAGGCTTTGGCACCGTATCGCTGGGTGCAGTATGGACGGACGACGGCACATTTCAGGACTATGGTGACTACGGGAGTGTCTACACCCCTTATGAGGCAAGCACTGACCTTGTCGAGCTGCCTGAAGGTGTTGAAGTCGTAGAAAAGCCCATGGAGGGTCATTATTTTGCTAGCATTGCTGATTATAATGCTGGTAAAGTAGTAGAACTCAACACCACCGTTAAGGTTGGCCGCGCTGACACTACGATCTATTTCCAGGGCATTTTCCAGGATTATCCCGAGGCTTGGATCAAGGGCGAGCTGAGTGAAGGTGAGATAGAGATTCCAGTAACTTATCTGGCCGATCGTGTCTATGCTATGGGCTATTCTCAGAGTGGTGTTGCACCCATCTACATGATTTACAATGAAGAGTTGGATGCTTATGAGCTCGATGGTTACATCATGCTGAGTGACAACGAAGTTTCGAACACCATGGATGGCATCTACGAGGGAGTCTATATTGGTGAGCGTCCTGCATTAGTCGAGGTTCCCGAGAATCTCCAAACTGTGGAGATGTCTTTCAAGGGCACGAACAGCGATAATAAAAGTGTCACAGGAACGGTGAATGTGGGCATTGACGGTAGCGATGTCTATATCCAAGGACTGGTTTCTGAACTTCCTGACAGCTGGATGAAGGGTTCGTTCACTGAGGATGGCTCACAGCTCATTATTCCTTCTGGCCAATATATGGGTGTTCACCCAGACTATGGCATGTCTGTCTATCTTGTCAGTTCAAACGAAGATGATGAGATATGCGACATCACATTCGACTATGATGCTGAAAACAATGCCTACGTGCTCACGGACACTTTATATGTCAATGCCAAGGATGATGTAGTTTACTACTATTATTACCTGAAGCCGGGCCTGATCATTGGTGAGGTCAAAGAAACCGCCACTGCTACCTTCAACTTCAATGCCCTTGGCACTGAAGAGGAGCCTTGGCCTGTGGGATCGGGCGCTGAAGGTGACCCCAACTATCACAATGGCGACATCACCGAGAGCTTAACATTGACGGCCGACGCTATCACACTTGAAATCGCTCCAGCATTTGACCCCGATGAGACTGATGACAAGGATCCGACACCCACTCGCTTCTGGGGCACCACCAATGGCCCACAGCTGCGCTGCTACAGCAACACGCTGACCTTCACTGCTCCCACTGGCTGTACCATCACCAGCATCACGTTCAACTACAACGGTAAGTACTGGGGTGGTAACAACAATGGTGGCAAGGTGACTGCCGATCCCGAAGGTAACGGTATTGCTGACGAAAAGACGCTGCGCGCCGCCACATGGACCGGCTCGGCTCAGACCGTCGTGTTCACCTTTACGGCCAACACACAGATCAACAGCATCAACGTCACCTACGAGATGGATTCGAGCTACGATCCCAGTGAGCCCATCGATGCCGACTACCTTGTGTACGACTTCGAGGATGGCACCCTGCAGGGCTGGACGAACATCGACGCCGATGGCGACGGCAATGTATGGGCATTAGCCAAGAATGGATCAACAGCAACCCACGACAATAGTGGCTATTCTGTCTTCTCAATGAGCTACGACAACAACAGTGGTGCCCTGACACCCGACAACTACTTCGTCTCACCGAAGCTCAAGCTGGGTGAACCCATGAAGTTCTACGCTTGCGCCCAGGATGCTAGCTACCCCGCAGAGCACTTCGGCGTGTTCGTATCGACTGAAGGCAAGCTGGCCGACAAGTTCCAGAAGGTTGAGGAGTGGGACATGACCGCTTCGCGTGCTACCCAGCCGATGAAGGCTAAAGGCATGTTCCGTTCGCCCAAGAAGGATCCCGGCAACTGGTATGAGTACACTGTCGACCTGAGCGCTTTCGAGGGTGAGGTGGGCTACGTAGCCATCCGCCACTTCGACTGCACCGACAAATTCTATCTGGTTGTCGACGATATCTCGTTCGGTACCCCCGAGTTCGAGATTGATCCCGCCGAGGGCGTCGTTGAGAGCTTGAGCGACTTCACCATCACCTTCAACAAGTATGAGATTACTGCCGACGACGTAGCTGCCGCTACACTGACCAACACTACCACCAATAATTCTTGGGATGCACCAGTGGTTGCCAAAGGTGACACTTTGACGGTTGATTTCGATGAAGAGATTACTGAACCTGGTGAGTACACGCTGACCATTGAGGGTGTCAAGCAAGCCAATGGTGAACCCGTCGAGGGACTGACCTTCGAGTACACCATCCTTGAAATCTGGACGCTCTGCGCAGTTAACCAAGACGGTGACGTCCACTCCCCCGTGGAAATCAAAATCGATGGTGAAAACATGTACCTTAAGGGTTTGGGTCTTAACTATGTTCCCGATGCATGGGTAGAGGGCGTTATCAACGGCCAGACCGTCACGTTTGCCAGCGGACAGTATCTGGGTGAATACAATAATTCTGAACTCTATCTGTGTGGCTATGATGGTGAAAACTTGAAGGACATCACCTTTACCTACGACGAAGAGAACGGACGTTTGTCGACCGACGACTACATCCTGCTGAACACGTCGGCAGATGAAGTTGATCCTGATGCTGATTATTACTATGCAATTGACATCCTGAAGGACTTCGACTTTGAGCCCGTTGCTCCCGTCGTTCCCGAAGGCGTGGAGATGGTTGATTATCAGCTGACTGCCATTCACTATGTGAGCCAAAAAGACGAGGAAACTGGTGAGGAGACAGAGGTAGAAGAGGAGATTGCCTACCAAATGACTGTTGGCTTCGACGGTAACGACGTCTACTTCGGCGGCCTCTCTCAGGACTTCTCCGATGCTGTTGCCAAGGGTACACTGAGCGAGGATGGCAAGACCATCACCATTCCTGCCAACCAGTTCATGGGAACTTACGACGTTGCTAACATGGGAATCTGGCTCTATGACTACTACATCACCTCTGCCGACACAGAGACTGGTGAAATGGCCGACCTCGTGTTCAACTACGACGCTGAAGCAGGCAAGCTGACCACCGATCAGCCTCTCATCCTCAACGGCAGCCATAAGCTCATCTATCCCTATGACGTGCTGTACACAACTGTGATAGAGCTTATACCCAGCGTGGCCGCAGTGCCTGCCGATCCCACCTTCGAGAGCTATGACTTCGAGCAAGAAGTCGGCTTAAACAAAATCTATACATCCATTCCTGCCAAGGATGTCGATGGCAACGACCTGCTGACCTCAAAGCTCTACTACACCGTCTGGATTGAGAAGGACGGCAAGGAGCAGCCTTACACCTTTACCGCAGACCTCTACGGCAACGATTTTGAGGAGGACATGACCGAGATTCCTTATAACCACGACGGCTACGACATCTATAAGGGCGGTGAGATCATCTACCTGGAGGAAGAGCTTGAGGAACTGGCCACATGGACGAAGGTCGGTATCCAGAGCATTTACTACGGTGGCGATGTGCGCAACACTTCAAACATTGTCTGGAGCGATGGCACTATCACGAATACTAACCTCAAGGGCGACGTCAACGGCGACGGCCAGGTGGGTATTGGCGACATCGTCGCCATCACCAACGTCATGGCCGGCATCGAGACCAATCCTGAGATCATCGCCCGTGCCAACGTCAACGGCGACGAGTCGGTAGGTATCGGCGACATCGTTACTGTCACCAACATCATGGCCGGCATCGAATAAACCAGCCAGCCATCATGGACTATACAAGGAGCCTGCCCCCGACGTGGGGACAGGCTCCTTTTCCGTTTGATTCCACATCACCCGTCCACCATATCGTCACGGCTCTGTTAGTTGCTGTTACGGAAGCGGCTACACGTACCCCCGACGAACGATTCGGACTAATCCGAAAAGGAGAAGAGCCCCCTCGGAGATCTTCCAATGAAAGCGGCTGGATAAAGGTTGCAATAGCGCCACCTTTTAAACCGTGTAGTACGGGTGAAAGTTAAAACTGCGCCAATGTTTGATAAAACTGCGTCATTGTTTGATAAAACTGCGCCAGTGTTTGATAAAACAGCGTCAGTGTTTGCCTCTTTTTCATTCCAAGCCTGATGAAGGTGTGGGATAAAAAAAGAAGGCCTCCTGATTCGTATCAGAAAGACCTTCTTGTTGGTCGGGGCTACTGGACTCGAACCAGCGACCTCGCGCCCCCCAGACGTGTGCGCTACCAACTGCGCTAAGCCCCGATCCTGTGTGATATGCAACCACTTTTCGTGTTTGCGGGTGCAAAGGTACGACGATTTTCTGAAACGACCAAATTTTTTTTCACTTTTTTTCCTAAAAGTTTTTCCATATAAAATCTTTGTCGTATCTTTGCAGCATGAAAACCACACTTATCGCACTATTTTCCGCCGTCGCCACACTCACGGCCACGGCCCAGGAGCGCACCACCCAAGCCACGCTCTACCAGCAGTTTAAGCCATCCGTGATTTATCTCACCGACGGCCGCAAACTGACTCAAAACCTGACCAACGTTTTTCTGAAGAACAGTTCCCTGGTGTATATGAAGGGTTCATTCGCCATGGAGGCAAACATGGGCAACATTGCCCGTGTGGAGTTCGACGACCGCCAATATGAGGTGGTGGAGAAGCAGCTGGCACAAGTCGTTGACAGCATCGGCGGCAACGTGGTCTATCGGGTGGACTATCTCGACATGGACGCCTATCAGGCGCAGCTGAAGAACAACATCAACATTTCCAACCTGTCGCTGGGCGAACAGATCAGCACGACGACGGTGGATATGAACAATGAGGAAGATTATAAGTTCCCGCTCGTACATAAATATTATATGCGCTATGGCGGTGAGCTGTTTCCCGTGCACGAGCGCGAGATATGGCGCCGTCTGCCTAAGGACAAGGACGTGAGGCGCATGTTCAAGACCATCATCAGCAAGCGTGACTTCAGCTGGACGTCGGACGCGAGCGTGTCTGAACTGCTCAAGGCTATTGTCAGTGTTCAGACCACAGAGGAGAAATAGGATGAAAGAGTTTGTCATTTCCGAAGCCAAGACCGAGACCGCCGTGCTCGTAGGGCTCATCACCCCGGGGCAGGACGAGGCGAAGACCACCGAATATCTTGACGAGCTGGAATTCCTGGCCACCACAGCCGGCGCCCGCACGGTGAGGCGCTTCACGCAGCGTATGGCAGGGCCGAGCAGCGTCACCTACATAGGCAGCGGAAAGCTGCAGGAGATAAGGGAGTATATCAGACAGTGCGAGGATGCCGACGAGGAAATAGGCATGGTCATCTTCGACGACGAGCTGACGGCGAAGCAGATACGCAACATCGAGAAGGAGCTGAAGGTGAAGATCCTCGACCGCACGAGCCTCATCCTCGACATCTTCGCCATGCGCGCGCAGACGGCAGAGGCAAAGGCCCAGGTGGAGCTGGCCCAGCACCGCTACATGCTGCCCCGTCTGCAGCGGCTGTGGACCCACCTGGAGCGCCAGGGCGGCGGCAGCGGCGGTGGCGGCGGCAAGGGCACCGTGGGCCTGCGCGGACCGGGTGAGACGCAGTTAGAGATGGACCGCCGCATCATCCTGCAC
>JAFPZD010000082.1 GCA_017417465.1 Prevotella sp.
CAAACTGCGATTCACTGTGCTGGCCAATGCCAACAACGTGAACGAGACGAGACATGCAGGGCAGACGGGGCAATGGAGTCCGGCACGCATGCCTCGTTCCATCATCACAACGCGCAGTGCGGCTTCAGAACTCAGCTACCACTCTGAAGGCGACAAGCTGAAGGAGACGCTGCGTGGGGAATACACCTCTACCACCGACGCACAGACCATGAACCAGCACCAGGAGCGGTTTGTGGGCACCCTTACGCCAACGGCTTTCACCGAGTCGTTCAGCAAGATGGGCAACCGCCGCTGGTCGCTGCATAACAGTCTGACGCTGAAGTTGCCGACCTACATGAACATCGAAGCCGATTTCAACCACACACGCCGCAACGGTGCCACGCATTCGGCCTTTCAGGAAACCACCGACACGCTCAGCATCGCCCAGCGCACCGTAGGCATCAGCCGTGGCACCAAGTGGGCAGCCAGCCTCGATGCCCAGGGCAGCGTTAGGGTGGGGCGGCAGAACCAGCACCTTGACTTCTACACCCATTTGGACCTCAGCAACGACGAAGGCGAGCAGGGCGAAGTTTTCAAAGTAACAAAGTACCAAGGTAACAAAGTAACAGGGTACCAAGGTGACAAAGTAACAAAGTATCAAAGTAACAAGGTAACAACGGCTCCGGCGGATGTGGAGACACGCAATGCCAACAGCCTCTACTCGCGCACTACTGCAGCCCTCCTCAGTCTCGGCTTCGGCAAGGAACTGGGTCAGAACCTGCACTTCGGCATCTCCGACCTCTTGGCCTATCTGCGCATCCACAGCCGCGACAACCTCTACCACCCAGCCTCCACGGTCGGCCCCACGGGAGAAGTTGAACCTGCCGACCCGCTCCTTCCTTCTGAGATTGATGCCATCGCAGCCACCCTCGACCCAGCCAACTCCTATGAGAGCCGTGCCACGACCCAGCAGAACGACATGACGTTCAGCCTGAACAAAACTGCTCAATATACCCATAGTATTGCCCACATGAAGGTGAACTACGACCGCTGGCGCTTAGAGTTGCAGGTGCCCATGCACTTCTACAGACTCCGCTACCGGCGTGGCAGCCTCGACACGCTGGCGCGCCAGACGGCCATCTTTCCCAATCCTTCCTTCCGCTATCGCAACGTGTGGAAAGACTCACGTCGCGACCTGCGGGCCCACATCAGCTACAAGCAGACGGAAGCCGAAATACTGAATCGCATCAGCTATCGCGATGACAGCCGGCCACTCGTCGTGAAGTTGGGCAACCCCGACCTGAAGCCTTCTGCACAGACGAACCTCGGCATTGACTACTACGATGGCAAAGAACCGGGTGGTGGCATGTACCACGCCTCAACCTCGTTCAGCTATCATCATCGCGACGTCGCACAGTCGCTGTCCTACGACCCCGCCACGGGCGTCAGCACCTTTAAGCCTATGAACGTCAGCGGTGCCTACGACGCCCACGCCAACTTCAGCACCGACCATAGCATCGGCAAGAAGCGCTACTGGACGTGGCACGTCAATGCGGGCATTGACTGGAACCATGCCAAGGACCACGTCATGCTGGCAGGCATGCTGCAAAGCCAGGTGAACACCGTGAACACGCTCGCGCTCAGCAGCGGCGGCAACATCCGCTTTCACCGCAAGGCATTGAACATCCGCGCCGTGGGCTATGTCAACTGGCGCCATAGTGATGGCAAGATGTATGATTTCGCCACACTAAACGCCCTTGACTATCACTACGGCCTCGAAGCCACCTACACCACGCCTGCCCTTTGGGGTACGAAAATCGGTGGCCTGACGCTGGCCGCCGATGCCATGATGTACGGCCGCCGCTACGGCAGCGGCTCCCTCCCTCTTTGGGGAGGACAGGGGGAGAGGTCCGACGACTTCATCGTCAACGCCTCGCTGAGTCAACCGTTCCTCAACGGTAAGCTCATAGCCCGCCTCGAGGCGTTCGACCTGTTGCATCAGTTGTCTGACACCCACTACGACATCAACGCCATGGGCCGCACCGTGACATGCTATCGTTCGCTGCCCCACTACGTCATGCTGCATTTGGTTTGTCACTGGTCGCGTCAAGGCAAACGCTAACCTAAGTAGGCCCGTCCCTTTATCCCTCCTTTGTGGAGGGAAGTCAGAAACTACGTTTCAATTTAGGTACGTAAGAAAAGTGCCTGTTAGTTGGCACTTGATTAGTTAGTAAGAAAGATGCATCGATAATCAGTCTCTGTCTGGCTCGGGAGAGTCGGGCAGGGGCGTTTTTCATTCTGTTGGGTTAAAAAGTGC
>JAFPZD010000083.1 GCA_017417465.1 Prevotella sp.
CTGTTACATCCGATGTGAATGGTTTTGCATCTTTCCGAATCTTTTGCGAAGCAAGGGCTGAAAGGCTGGCGGAATACTGCCGGGGAGGCCCCCGAGGTAGAAAGCGCGATGTACCATAAGGCCGAATCGGTCGTTAGCACAAGAGACCTCCCCTCGCTTGAAGTTTTTGTCCTTAAGCGGACACGATTTAGTCCTTAAGCGGACAAAATCTTCTCTTCAAGCGAGGGGAGGTCTGTTACGGATATTGTTTCTAATGACCGATTTCCTCTATAAATAGCAACTTTTTATTCTACTGGTGTAAAGGAAATGCTTTATATGTGTTTGGGTTAAACTGCCTTATATGGGTTTGGGCTTAAAAGCGACAAGTGATAAAAGCGCGCTCTCGGAGTAAACACTTCGGAAGCGCGCTTTGTAGTCAAATTGGCATCTGACAGAAATTGAACGGCCAGAGGATTACTTCTTGGCAGCCTTCTTAGGAGCCTTCTCGGCCTTTGGAGCAGCCTTGGCAGCCTTCTTGGGGGCAGCCTTCTTAGCAGGCTCTGGCTCGTCGGCGACACCGAGTTTCTCGAGTTTGGCTTTCAGGCGCTCAATCTCCTTGTCCTTCATCTCAATCTCGTCGCCCTGGTTACGGATGGTAGTGAGGAGCGAGTTGAGCTGCTCATTGTCGATCTCCTCCGGATAGAGAGCGTTGACACGGTTAATGAAGTCGCCGAGGATGTTCATGTAGTTGGTGAAGGCATCGAAAGGCGAACTGTAGATGCCACGGTCGAGGCCAACGTTCGACTGCTTAGTGGTCATGAAGCGGAAGTTGTTCGAAGCCTGCAGGTAGTCCCAGTCCTGATTGATGCGCGGGTCGTCGGCAATGAGCAGACGGTCGGCAACGCTGTAGAGCTTTTCGAAAGCCTCACGCTGCATGGCATTACCGAGCCAGCAGGAGACGTCGCGCTCCTCATCGACCCACGACAGTGTGTCAGGCACATCGAGAGCGCCGACGCTCTTAGTCTTCAGGCAGATCTCAGTAGGCGTTGAGAAGGTGATGCCCTTCTCCTTGGCGCAAACGGGCAGTGCTTTGATGAACTCGAGGATGTTGCTCGACAGCGGCTGGGCAATACCCAAAGCAGAGAGCTCCATGAAGATGTTGATGACCTGCTCCTCTTCCGGGAAGCGAGCAATGCGGTTGATGTACTCGTCGGCAAAGAGGGGATAGCCTGGCCACTCAGGATTGTTGAAGCGCAGTGAGATATCGTCAGAAAGCTCCACGTCGCGCAGCAACAGCTTCAGCGAGGGAGCAATGTTGCAGTTATAGACATAGTGGGGCGACTTCCATCCGAGCACGTGCTTGGCACCTTCGGTGAGCATGCCCTTGAAACCGAGGGCGGCAATCTGTGCGCCGATGTCATCGCTGTAGATCAACGATGAGTTGCGAGCCACAGTAGGCTTCTTGCCGAAGTACTCCACCATCTTCTGCACCTGCTTATTCATGTCGCGTGCGAAAGCTTCAGGCTTTGCCAGTGACGAGAGACCGTGGCTGTAAGGCTCGGCGAGGAACTCGACGCATCCCGTATCGTTCAGCTCCTGCAGCTTCTCGAGCACCTGCGGAGCGTGCATCTCGAGCTGCTCAATGCCCACGCCTGAGAGTGAGAAAGCCACCTTGAAATACTTGTCGTTGTCCTTGACCATCTGGAGCAAGGTGTTCAACGCAGGCATATAGCTGCGCTCGGCGATGTCGCTGATGCTCCGCTCGTTCTCGAAGTCATCGTAGTAATAATGATCGGTACCGATGTCGAAGAAACGGTAGCGCTTGAGATGTATGATCTGATGTATCTCAAAATATAAGCAAATAGTTTTCATAACTTTCAATTTTCAATTTTCAATTATCAATTATCAATTAATTATTCCTCCCATCCGAGTGTCCGTTTGTAGAGGGTGTGGATCCACTTGCCAACCTTCTCCCAAGTAATCTGGTCAACCTCACGCTTGCCTTCCTCCTTGAGGTAGCGGAAGAGCGACTCGTTGGTACAGATGGAGTAGATAGCGTCGGCCAGGGCATGGATGTCCCAGTAGTCGACCTTGATGCAATTGGTAAGAATCTCAGCGCATCCCGACTGTTTCGAGATGATACTCGGTGTGCCGCACTGCATAGCCTCAAGGGGCGAGATGCCGAAAGGCTCGGAAACGGAGGGCATGACGTAAACGTCGCTGTCCTTTAGGCACTCGTAGACCTGCTTGCCGCGCATGAATCCAGGGAAGTGGAAGCGATCGGCAATGCCACGCTCAGCAGCCAGATGGATCATGGCATTCATCATGTCGCCTGAGCCAGCCATGCAGAAGCGTACGTTGCGCGTGCGGTGAAGCACCATGTTGGCAGCCTCGACAAAGTACTCAGGACCTTTCTGCATAGTGATACGTCCGAGGAATGTCACCACCTTCTCCTTGCCTGTATGGTCAGGACGCGGAATAGCATCGTACTCCTGCGGCAGCGGATAGACGGCATTGTGAACGGTGAAGCACTTACGCGGATCCTGATGGTACTGGTGAATAACCGTCTGACGCGTGAGCTCTGAGACGCACATGATGCAATCGGCATTGTCCATACCGTTCTTCTCGATAGAGTAGACGGTGGGATTCACCTTACCGCGTGAGCGGTCGAAGTCGGTGGCATGAACATGGATGCAGAGCGGACGCCCACTGACCTGCTTGGCATGGATGCCGGCAGGATAGGTGAGCCAGTCGTGTGCATGGATAATGTCGAACTCCTCAGTGCGGGCCACGACACCGGCAATGATGGAGTAGTTGTTAATCTCCTCGTGGAGGTTCGACGGATAGCCTCCGGCGAACTCCATGGCGCCAAGGTCGTTGACGTTCATATAGTTGAAGTCAGCGTAGATATGGTCGCGCAGCTTGAAATAATAGTCAGGGGGCATGATGTTGCCCACGCGCTGCTGCACATAGTCATGGTCGACGTCGCGCCAGGCAATGGGCACGGCATTCATAGCCACGATGCGGCAGGCATTCTGACTCTCATCACCAAAGGGATGTGGCAGGCATAGCACGGTATCGATGTCGCCCTGTGCCTTGAGGCCCTCTGATATTCCGTAATTTGCAGTGGCGAGTCCTCCGAATACGTGTGGGGGGTACTCCCATCCAAACATTAGTACTTTCATAATCTTAATTCCAAAAGCCCACCCCAAGCCCCTCCCCCAAGGGAGGGGAGTGTTTGGTTACATTTACTTGCGGCAAGCCTTATTGGGTTCCATTTGTTATCTTGTTAGTCTTATGTATCTCGACATCCCTCCCTTTGGGAGGGCTTGGGTAGGCCCTTGACCTTATTTCTGATACGAATATTTCTCCAACAGTTTCATCGAACGCAGGATTTCGGCCACGTTCATGGCAAACGACATGGCGCCACGCCCATGGAAAGGCGGATTGCCGTCGAAGAGCTCAGATATGGTTCCGATGGCATGATAGTCAAGCTCGTCCTCGTAGCCGACCATTTGTCGCTCAACGAACGACAGGCGCGTACGCTTGTAAAGCTTCAGACAGGCCTCCATGTAGAAGCCGCCGAGCCATGGCCAAGCCGTACCCTGATGGTAAGCGTAGTCGCGCTGCGTCTGCGGTCCCACGTACATGGGGTTGTAGCCGCCACTCTTCGGCGACAGCGAGCGCAGGCCTTTGGGAGTGAGCAGTTCGCGCGTACATATATCTAATACGCTCTTCATCTGCTGCTGTGACAGCGGCGAGTAGTCGAATGCGACAGCAAAGATCTGGTTTGGACGTACGCTCCAATCCATCATCTGCCCATCGACATAGTCGAGCAGATAGCCATACTCATTGACAAACGTATCGACGAAGGCCTCCTTTGTCTTCGCAGCCAGTGTCTCCAGGTGCTCCTGAGAATCCACGTCGTTACGTTCGGCAGCCATCGATGCGCAGAAGCGCAGGGCGTTGTACCACAGGGCGTTAAACTCAACGATATAGCCAGAGCGTGGCACCACGGGGCGCCCGTTGGCCGTTGAGTTCATCCATGTGATGGCCTTCTCGCGACCGTAGCTATAAACCAAACCGTTGGGGTCGAGACGCATGTTTGGATGCTTGCCGTCCTCGATGAACTTCACGATGTCGACGAGCAGCTGGCCATACTTATCGAAGCAGCGCTCGCGGCCAACGGCCTTGGCATACTGCTGTAATGCCCAGACACACCAGAGGGGCACATCGGGCTGCTCCATCTCGTAAATCTTCACTGACAGGGGCTTGCCCTCCATGAACTCCCTTAATCCGCGCTCTGCCGTCCGCATCACCAGCTCGAAGTAGTCGTCCTCCTCGATAGCCAGCGTCAAGCCAGGCAAGGCGATGAAGGTGTCGCGTGCACGGCACTTGAACCACGGATAGCCGGCCAGCAGGTAACGGTCGTCATTGGGATCGGGTTCCTTGGTGTCGCCCGACCTTACCTCGCGATTGTGGAACTGGTGGGCAGCAGTGACCAGGCAGTGGTAGAAGTTGTCACGCGGGACACGCTCGTCGACCTCCTCCTGGAACAGTTTCTTCAGCTGTGACGTCTTCTGAGCCTTGGTCGAAGCGGCAAAGACGATGCTCTCACCCTTGCGGATGGGCATCTCGAAGTAGCCAGGCACGTAAAGGTCCTCGTTCGAGGCGTAGCCACGCTCCTGCTCCTTGGGATACTCGATGCCACGATACCAGTCAGGCTGGAAGATGAACTCGTTCTTCTTGTTGAACTGCATGAACAGGTCAGGATAGCCCTGATACATGCACGTCTTGATGCCATTCTCCACGAAGTGGTACTCGCGGCTGGCCACAGAGTTCTCGTGGGTGAACGCCTTGACGGAGCGGAAGGCCAGGAATGGCCTGAAGCGCAACGTTGTTGGCGAGTGGGCATCCTCCAGAGTGTAACGTATGAGGATGCAATCCTCATAGTGGCGGAAGATAATCTCACGCTTTAGGATGACGCCACCCACACGATAGACGGTGGTCGGCACCTTCGAAGCGTCAAATTCACGGATGTACTTGTGCCCCTTGGGGCTGAAATTGTTGCCCTGATACTTGTGGAGGCCTAAGTTGAACTCCGCTCCATGCTGGACGACAGTGCAGTCGAGCGACGACAGAAGCACATGGTTCTCATCGTCGATCTCAGGGACAGGTACGACCAGCAGTCCGTGGTACTTACGTGTGTTACAGTCGACAAGCGTCGATGAACTGTAAGCACCCGAACGGTTTGTACGAAGCAGTTCACGACGAAGGCTTTCTTCCAGATTCGTCATCACGGCTTTTTCAAATCGCAAATAGCTCATAGTTCCTGTATATAGGTTTTTAATGGTTGGGATGTAGTTGTTTTAGATTTCGTTTCAAAGGTATACAATTATTCCGAAACAGCAAAATAATTTTGCATTTATTTGCCATTTGAGGCAGAAAAAGTACGATTTTCGGCATTTTATTAGGTCGTATGGCAGATTTTATGTAATTTTGCACCGAACTAAACAGACGACAATGAAAACATCCCCCGACCCTACATTGACCGCCCGACGACTCACTCCACTCTATAAAATGCTGAACGACCCGCAACGCCAACAGCTTGCCGAAAGCCTCAGCGTTCGGAGCTTCCAGCGTGACGAATTGATACACATCTGCGGACAGACGCCGACCCACCTAATGTATCTGCTATCCGGCAAGGTGACATTAGAGTTAGCAGCTTCCCAGGATAAGAATCTCATCATCCGTCTGGTGGAGCCAGGCAGCATGTTTGGCTACCGTGAGGCGCTATGCGGCCATAACTACTTGACAAACGCACGAACAGACAACAACACCCGAGTGGTGTTCGTTCCATTGCCACTCATCCTGCAATTCATCGACAACAACGCGCTGGTGGCCCGACTGTTTCTTAAGGACTTGGCCTCGCTCCTCAACCACGCCGTGTACCGCACCAGCTACCTGCAGCAAAAGCATCTGCGGGGACGTCTGGCGGAGTGTCTGCTGCGCCTAAAAGAGAAATACGGAACGAAGAGCGATGGGCAAACGCTCACCACCTACATCAGTCGCAAGGACCTAGCCAACGTCGCCAGCATGACGACAAGCAACTGCATACGCACACTTACGGAATTCACGAAGGAGGGCGTCATCAGCACCATCAACCGCCACATCAGCATCCTCGACGAGGATGGTTTACGCCAAATAGCGATGCGCAGTTAGTCGCGGTGCCTTTCCTTTGCTCAAGGCCACCTGCTGACCTGCCTCCTTGGTGGGCGGCTGAGGGAAAGCCAGCCCCTGCTTGAAGACGCGAAGGGCCTCCTTGATGGTAGGATCGTCCTGGTTGAGGTATTCCACCCAGGCATCCTCGTCAAGCAGGTTATAGACCATGCGACTCATGATGTACTCCTCGAGGAGGTGGTACGAACGCTTGATCATCAGGTTACGACGCTTCAGCCCACGCTTCTCGGCATATTGCGCAAACTGCTCCACCAGATGCTTCTTCTTCAGGAAGTGCACCAGGTCATACTGCGTGGTAAACTGACTGAGCGTCTTGCGGTTGTCGTCGGTATAGTCGTAGGCAAACTGCAAGATGAGGCCTGTCATGGCGGCCTCCTTATAATAAGATGTATAGTCGCTGGTATCCTCAGGCACGAAGATGTCAGGGGTGATGCCGCCACCGCCATAGACGGTACGTCCCATGACAGTGTGATACTCTGGGCCAGTGTGCTTAATGCTGTCAACGGTGAAGAACTCGCCATGCTGATAGCGCTGCATGAGGTCTTCCTCATAGTCCTTGTCCTGGCCACTGGCGTAGGGTTTCTGAATGCAACGGCCAGAGGGCGAGTAGTAGCGGGCAACAGTCAGGCGCATCACAGAGCCGTCGTTGAACTCTACCGGCTGCTGGACAAGGCCCTTGCCAAAGGAGCGACGACCTATGATGGTGCCACGGTCGTTGTCCTGGATGGCGCCTGCCAGAATCTCACTGGCCGAGGCCGACCCTTCGTCGATAAGCACCACGAGGGGCATGCGCTGATATGTGCCATGGCCATCGCTGGCATAGACCATCTTGGGCGAACGGCGGCCCTCAGTATAGACAATGATACGGTTACGTGGCAGGAACTCGTTGGCAATCTTTTGGGCTGCCTCCAAATAGCCGCCCGTATTGCCACGCAGGTCGATGACGAGCTGCTGGAAACCGTCCATCGACAGTCGTGCCAGCGCAACGAGCATCTCGCGATAGGTATTCTCGCCGAAGTTCTTGATTTTCATGTAGCCCGTATCGTCGTTGAGCATGTAGACAGCGGCCACACTGGTCATTGGTATCTCGCCACGTGTCACGGTGAACTCACGCTGTTCCTTTTCTCCATATCTGAGCACGCCGAGCTTCACCTTCGTGCCACTGGGACCTTTCAGGCGCGACATGGCCAGTTCGTTGGTCAGCTCCTTGCCAGTAAAAACCGAGTCGTCGACCATCACGATCTTGTCGCCAGCCAGCAGACCGGCATCCTCAGCAGGCCCGTCTGCAATGACATTCTGCACACGCAGCGTGTCGTTGCGGATAATGAACTCGATGCCGACACCCGAGAACGAGCCACGCAGATCGTCGTTGGCCGTCTGTGCCTCCTTAGCCGTCAGATAGACAGAATGTGGATCCAGTTCGGAAAGTATCTGCGGAATAGCCTTCTCCACGACGTCGACCATGTTCACAGTGTCTACATACTGGTCGTCGAGGAGTTCCAACAGGCTGTTCATCTTCTTCAGGCCTGGGGCTGTATTGATGCGCAGGTAGCCGCCAGCGTCGCGGACACTGGTACGTCCGCCAGCAATATGATTGGCATAGAACGTGCCGATGACCACGCCAAGCACCACGCTCAGCGCCAGCCATACAGGCATAAACCGGTTTTGTTTATTCTTGCTCACCCCTAATTAGTTTTTACTATTTGACTATTTCACGATTTCACTATTTGGCTGCGCCGTACCTGCTGTTGAAGGGATAGCGGCAGTAAACTCTTCACTATTCACTATTCACTTTTCACTCATCTCAAGCAGCACGACCTCGATGCCTGCTCGCTCCAAGAGGCGGATACCATCGTCAAGGCGATATTGCTCGCCATAGACAACGCGCTTGATACCAGCTTGAATGATGAGTTTGGCACACTCGATGCAGGGTGAAGCCGTGATGTAGATGGTGGCTCCGTCGCTGTTGTTGCCCGACCTTGCCAGCTTTGTAATGGCGTTAGCCTCGGCATGCAGCACGTAAGGCTTAGTGACGCCCTGCTCGTCCTCGCAGATGTTCTCAAAGCCGCTGGGCGTACCATTATAGCCATCGCTGATGATCATCTTGTCCTTCACGACAAGGGCGCCCACCTGACGTCGCTGGCAATAGCTGTTCTCGGCCCAGATGCGAGCCATGCGCAAGTAGCGCTCATCCAGTTTACGCTGTTTTGAAGGCTCAGGCCCACCCAAGCCCTCCCCAAGGGAGGGATGTTTGGTCACAAAACTATCTGAAGGCCCACCCAAGCCCTCCCCAAGGGAGGGATGTTTGGTCACAAAACTATCTTGAGACTTATCCATTTTTGCTATATGATTGATAGAGATTTCCGAGCTATTTCCGAGCTTTTATCTATTTAGACATCCCTCCCTTTGGGAGGGCTTGGGTGGGCCTAATTTTTTTTGGGGCCTTATCCCATCTCTTCTCATCAGTGCCTCGATGGTGGGCTCACTGCCACGGAAGCGCTTGTAGAGCGTCATCGGGTCCTCAGTGCCACCACGCGAGAGAATGTTATCACGGAAGCTCTGCGCCGTCTTGCGATTGAAGATGCCGTGGCGCTTGAACACTGCGAAA
The DNA here is from genome assembly GCA_017417465.1 of Prevotella sp. GTDB lineage: Bacteria > Bacteroidota > Bacteroidia > Bacteroidales > Bacteroidaceae > Prevotella. Next base: position 8,828 of record JAFPZD010000083.1, read on the forward strand.
GCGTCGGCGTCGAGCACCTCCGCCCACTTGTAACTATAGTAACCAGCAGCATAGCCGCCAGCAATGATATGCGAGAACTGCGTCGTCATGCAGGTGTCGGTGCGCTGTTTTCCGATGATGGCCCGCTTCCAAGCCTGTTTCTCGTAGGCAATGATGTCGTCAGTGAACTCGTCCTTGCGGGTGTAGTAGGCCATGTCGAGCAAGCCGAAGCTAACCTGACGCATGCAGGCCGAAGCCGCCATGAAATTACGGCTACGCACGATGCGGCGTATCAGCTCGTCAGGCAAGGGCTCACCCGTCTCGTAATGGGTTGCGAAGGTGCGCAGGAACGCTTTCTCCACGGCAAAGTTCTCCATGAACTGCGAAGGCAACTCCACAAAGTCCCACAACACGTTGGTACCGCTAAGACTCTCAAATCGCGTATTTGCAAACATGCCGTGCAGTGCGTGTCCGAATTCATGTAGGAAGGTCTCCACCTCACCAAGCGTCAGCAGTGCAGGCTTTTCAGGCGTCGGCTTCGTCAGGTTCATCACCACGCTGACGTGGGGACGGACGTTGACGAACGCAGTTCCACTGTTAGCTGTTCTAACGGGCTTCTTGTATTGTCCTTGATATTGGGTCATCCATGCCCCACCCTGCTTGCCTTTGCGCGGATGGAAGTCGGCATAGAAAACGGCGAGGAACGAGCCATCCTCGTCGAACACCTCGTAGGCTTTCACGTCGGGATGATAGACGGGAATCGCTTTGCTCTCCTTGAAGGTGATGCCATAGAGGCGGTTGGCCAATCCGAAGACACCGTCGATAACCTTCTCCAGCTGGAAATAGGGCCGCAGCATCTCTGCATCAATATTAAACTTCTTCAGCTTCAGCTTGTGGGCGTAGAAAGCAGAGTCCCAGGCTTCGAGTGCCACGCCGTCCTTCGCAGCCACACGCTTCAGCTCAGCCAGCTCCTGCTCCGCCGTGGGGCGATAGGCATCGAGCAGGCTGTCGAGCAGGTGGTAGACACTGCGCACATTACGAGCCATGCGGCGTTTCAACACGTAGTCAGCATACGTCCTGAAGCCTAACAGTTGGGCAATCTCGCGCCGCAGGTTAATGAGTCGACGGCAAATCTCGAGGTTGTTGTTTTCATTGTCGTGGATGCCCTCCGTGTTCTTCGCCATGTACATCTGGTGGCGAAGCTCACGCTGCGTGGAATAAGTAATGAAGGGCACATAGCTGGGACTGTCGAGGGTGAACACCCAGCCGTCGAGTTCTCGCGAACGGGCCTCCTGGGCAGCAGCGTCGATGGCCGTCTGCGGCAGGCCGCTGAGTTGTGCCTCATCCGTGATGTGCAGCGTGAAGGCCTTGTTCTCTTTCAGCAGGTTCTGCGAGAACTGCAGCCCCAGGATATTGGCCTCTTCTGTCAGCTGGCGCAGTTTCTCCTTGCCCGCTTCATCGAGCAGGGCACCACTACGCACGAAGCCGTCGTAGCAGTCGTCGAGCAGGCGCTTTTCCTCAGGGGTCAGACGGCGATGGTGGCGATGCACGTACTTCACCCGCTCAAAGAGGCGGGGGTTCAGCCGCATGTCGTTGGCATGCTGCGTGAGGATGGGGCTCATCTTCTGTGCCAGCGCCTCCATCTCGTCGTTGGTCTCTGCCGACATCAAATTGAAGAACACGGTCGACACGCGTTCCAACAGATCGTAGTAGCCCTCTTTGTCGTCGTCCTTGTTAATAATCGTGTTGTCGAAAGTTGGACGGGCAGGGTTGTTGATGATCTTGTCTAACTCCTCATTGTCGCGGCGGATGCCCTCAATAAACGCCTCCTCATAGTCCTCCATGCGGATGCGGTCGAAGGGCACCGTGTCGTGTGGTGTCTTATACGGTTCGAAGAATGGGTTTATCCTCGTCGAAGGGGCTTCCACCCCCTGCTTTGCTTCATTCATATTGCCTTTGCTTCTTTTTCAGCCTGCAAAAGTACAAATAAAAATCGAGACCGCCACCTATTTATAAATAAATAACACTTTCGCTCACTTTGAGGAGTTGAGGAGTTGGGGAGATGTGGAGGTAAAGTAGAATAGACCTACCCAATCAAATCGCTCCTTTTGCAGGATCATAGAACAGCAGAGGTATTCTACTTTACCTCCTTTACTCCTTACTCCTTTACTCCTTACCAAATTGAGTAATAACACTTCAAACCACCACGATACCCATCTGCTCGCAGAGCTTCAGGCTCAACTCCTTTAGTTTGAACTTCTGAATCTTGCCACTACCCGTCAGGGGGAACTCATCGACGAAGAAGACGTACTTCGGCGTCTTGTAGCGCGCAATCTTTCCCTTGCAAAAGTCGCGCACGTCTTCTGGCTCCATCGTTGCACCTGGCTGCAGGATGATGAAGGCACCCACCTCCTCGCCATACTTCTTCGAAGGCACGGCAGCCACCTGCACATCCTTGATACCAGGCATCTGGTAAAGAAATTCCTCAATCTCACGTGGATAGACGTTCTCGCCACCACGGATAATCATGTCCTTGATGCGGCCAGTGATGCGATAGAATCCCTGTTCGTCCTTGATGCCCAGGTCGCCTGAATGCAGGAATCCGTTCTTGTCGATGACCTCGGCGGTGGCCTCTGGGTTCTTGTAGTAGCCCTTCATCACGTTGAAGCCACGACAGCACATCTCGCCCTGCACACCCACTGGGCACTCCTCGCCCGTCTCCGGGTCGAGCACCTTTACCTCCACAAAGGGGAAGTCGCGTCCCACGGTGGTGCAGCGCTGCTCGAAGGTGTCGTTTAAGCATGTCTGCGTCATGCCTGGCGACGACTCTGTCAGTCCATAGACGCTCGTGATGGTCATAAACATCTTTTCCGACACGCGCTTCATCAGCTCTACTGGGCACAGGCTACCAGCCATGATGCCCGTGCGAAGGCACGACATGTCGAACATCGAGAACATCGGGTGGTCAAGCTCGGCGATGAACATCGTCGGCACGCCGTAAACGGCCGTACACCGCTCCTTATGAATAGAGGCGAGCACCACCAGCGGGTCGAACTTCTCGACCATCACCTGGGTGCAGCCGTGCGTAAGGCAGTTCATCGTGGCCAGCACCACGCCAAAGCAGTGGAACAGCGGCACGCAGACGCAGAGTTTGTCGTTTTGGGTGAAGCCCATGTTCTCACCAGTAAAATAGCCGTCGTTGGCAATGTTGAAGTGGGTCAGCATGACGCCCTTTGGGAAGCCCGTCGTGCCACTGGTGTACTGCATGTTCACCACGTCGTGGCACGTCACGCTGCGCTTGGCGGCGAGCAGGTCCTCATCGTCGATGTTGCGACCCAACAGCAGCAGTTCGGCCGTGTTGTACATGCCGCGATACTTCTCCATGCCGATGAACACGACGTTCTTCAGATAGGGGAAGCGCTCGCTGCTCAGGTGGCCACGCTCGCTATTGCGCAGTTCAGGCAGCATCTTGTAGGTCATGTCCACATAGTCGCACTCCCACGTGCCGTCGGTGATGCACAGTGTGTGCATGTCGGAGTCCTTGCAAAGATACTCCAGCTCGGCCTGCTTGTAATTGGTGTTCACTGTGACCAGCACGGCGCCAATCTTGGCCGTGGCATAGAGGAACGTAAGCCAGTCGGGCACGTTCGTGGCCCAGATGCCCACGTTCGACCCGCGTTTGACGCCGATGGCCAGCAGGCCTTTGGCCAAGTTGTCAACACGCTCGTTGAACTGCCACCACGTGAAGCGCAGGTCACGGTCGCTGTATACAATATATTCTTTGTCGGGTGTCGTTTCGGCCCAGTGCTCGAGCCAACCGCCCAGTGTGCGTGTACTCAGTTCATACCCTTCGCCATGAGTCTCAGCGGGATAAGTTCTCTTTTCCATTCTTCTGTCGTTTTTGTGAATTCGGGTTCTGTAGGTTGCGATACCTTCGCAACAACTCAAAACGGAATATAGACCAAGGCAAGGATTCTCGCCGACTTCCCAGGCACGCCATGAACATGGTGCTTCACGATGGAGTCGTAGTAGATGCTGTCGCCGGCTTCCAGAAGGTAGCACTCCTTGCCGTACTTCACCTCCACCTCGCCGTTCATCACGTAGATGAACTCCTCGCCCTCATGGGCCGACAGCTGGTAGTCCTGGTCGCCGCTGGGCTGAATGTCGATGATGAAAGGCTCCATGTGGCGCCCAGCCTTCTCGCGTGCCAACGGGTGATACTCCATGTGTTTACGGGCATCGACAGTGTCGTTCGAGAAGCTGATGCCGCTGACGTGTGACGCTGCACGGCTCACAACGGGCCCCAGCTCATCGTTGTCGTCCATGAACGTGCCTAACCGCACGCCCAGGGCACGGGCAATCTTAATCAACGGACCTAACGACGGCAGGTACTCGTCCTGCTCAATGGAAGTCACCTGCTCTATCGACAAGCCACTACGCTCCGACAATTCTTCTAACGACATGTTCTTGGATTCGCGGATTCCCTTAATCTTGAATCCTACAATGCTGTGTTCTGCCATAAAACAATCTTTCTATTCTTACAGTTGATGATGAAATTCGGCTGCAAAGTTACAAATTATTATTCAATCGGCACGCGTTTTTATAAACATTAACGTTTTTCGTATTGACACAGCCCGCCAACACGCCACAAATCAGGCTGCAGATGACAGAAAAGTCACTTTTTACAGCCTTTTTTTGGTGGAACCGGAAAAAAGCATTACCTTTGCAGCCTACTAACCAACAAGAAAACAGTATGAACCAGAACAAGCACGACATGAGCCGCCGAGAGTTCCTCCGTCGCATGGGCATCGGTGCAGGCTCAGCAATGGCACTGATGGCCATGGAGCCCCTTGGGCTATTGGCAAAGACAGGGACACCACGCACACCCGACAGCCCGCAGCCGCTCGGCGATGCCACAAAGATGACCTATCGCGTACAGCACGGCACGGGCGAGCAAATATCACTGTTAGGCTTCGGCATGATGCGCCTGCCCGACAGCCAGGAGGAGGTGAATCGCCTGGTCGACTATGCCATTGCCCACGGTGTGAACTACTTCGACACGTCGCCCATGTACAAGGGCGGCACCAACGAGGCAGCCACTGGCGAGGCCCTGAGCCGTCACCCGCGCGACAAATACTATGTGGCCACGAAGATGTCGAACTACGACCGCCGTCTGTGGGAACTCGACGAGGCCAAGAAGATGTACGAGAAGTCGTTCGTCGACCTACGCGTCGACCACATCGACTACTACCTATTGCATGGTATTGGCGGTGGTGGCGTACAGCAGCTACACGAGCGCTTCATCGACAATGGGCTGCTCGACTTCCTGCTCAGCGAGCGTGAGGCAGGACGCATCCGCCACCTCGGCTTCTCCTATCACGGCGACGTCAGCGCCTTCGACTGGCTCGTCGACCGCAACGACGACTACCACTGGGACTTCGCTCAGATACAGATGAACTTCCTCGACTGGCGCCATGCCTCGATAAGCAAGAAGCGACGCGTCGATGCCGACGCCGAGTACCTCTACAACAAGCTCGAGAAAGCAGGCATCCAGTGCGTCATCATGGAGCCACTGCGTGGCGGTGCCTTAGGACGCATCGACGAGGAACTGGCTGCCCAGCTACACGAACGGCGCCCTGACGACAGCCCTGCGGCTTGGGCATTCCGGTGGGTGGGCTCCTATCCAAACGTACTGACGGCACTCAGCGGTATGAACCGCATGGAACATCTGGAGGAGAACGTTCGCACCTTCTCGCCACTCGACCCCTGCACGGAGGCTGAGAAGACACTCCTTGCAAGCATCGCCGATGTCATCGCGGGCTTCCCAACCATCCCCTGCACCACCTGCGCTTATTGCATGCCCTGTCCATTCGGCGTCGATATTCCTGGAAACTTCGCCTACTACAACGAGGCGGTCGCACAGCACGTCCTGCCACTGCCTGAGAAGCAGGACGCCGACTACATCGAGCGAAAGCAGCAATTCGCGGCAGGCCTCCGCTCAGCCCTACCCGACGAGGCCAAGTGGGCCACGGCATGCGCCGACTGCGAGGTATGTCTCTCGAAGTGTCCACAGCAGATACGAATCCCCAACCAGATGGCACGCATTGTGGAGACCCTGCGATGAAGCTCCGAGAAGTGAGGCAGTTCTCTCCGAGAGGACTGCCACACTTCTCGGAGAAGACTCCTACACTTCTCGGAGAAGACTCCTACACTTCTCGGAGAAGACTACTACACTTCTCGGAGAGGACTACTAGAACCATAGGAACAGCGAAGAATGCTACTTTTTTGATAGCTTTTTCATTGCTCATTAGTGGCATTGAAAATGAAGTTATGTTCGTGGCGCTACAAACATAGGTTCGTAGGGCGATGAACATAGGTTCGTAGGCCAACGAACCCTAACTTCATTTTTACATGAACTTTAGGTGAAGAATCAGAGCAGGAAGAACAGGGAGACGCCGACGACTGAGATCACTGCGCCGAGGACGGTACGAACCGTGATGGGCTGATGGAAAAGCCACTTTGAGGGCAGCAGAATGATGATGGGCGTAGTGGCCATTAGTGTGCTGGCGATGCCGGCTGCCGTGTACTGAACGGCCATGAGCGAGAATCCCACACCGATGAACGGCCCTGTGAACACGGTGACGAGCATGGCGCCCAAGCCTTTGTGGTCGTGAAGGCTGTCGCGCATACGGTGGGCCTCACCACTGACGATGAGCCATGCAGCAAAGCAGGCCACACCCGCCAGACAGCGTATCATGTTTGAGGCAAAGGGCAAATAATTGGCCACGTCAGGCAACACATCGACGGGTACATCATTATTATAACTATCGAGGCCAATCTTGCTAAGCACCAAACCCAAACCTTGCCCCAGCGCAGCACCCACACCCAGCACAATGCCCTTCAGCGGCAGACTTACCGAGACATGCTTCTGCTCGTCGCGCCCCATGACGGAGATGGCAATGCCCGCCAACGTGACGACCATCGCCACCAGAGCCGACCACGAGAGCGTCTGCCCAATCATCACCCATGCTGCCAGGGCGGCGAACATGGGAGCAAGCGTCATCAGCAGCTGTCCCATACGTGAGCCGACGGCGAGGTAACAGTTGAAGAGGCACCAGTCGCCGAAGAAATAGCCGACGATGCCCGACAACAACAGCCACGACCACGTTGACGTGCCGGCATAGACGGGGTAAGGCTGTCCGAGCGTCAGCCACATAAGCAGTGCCGACAGCACGAACGCACACCCCAGACGCCAGACGTTGACAACAAAGACGCCGAGGTGGCGCGTACCCACCTCGGCAGCCAGGGCTGACATGGTCCACGATACGGCTACGCCCAGCGATATAATTTCACCAATATAGGACATGAGAGAGAGTTAGGAGGGTGGAGTTAAGGGGAGTTAGGGGGAGTTAGGGGGGAGTTAGGGGGAGTTAGGGGACGATAGAATTTAAGGAGTTAAGGAACAATAGCGTTGTTCCCATCATTTGATAGTTGGGGGCAAGAACTATTGTGTCCCCCTCGGGGGAAGAGGGGGGCTTTTTTAGTGTTTCTTCCACTGCGGAGCATGCCGCTCCTGCAACTCACGGGCGATGTCCTCGATACGGAGGCCCTTGCTGGTGAGCAGGACGATGAGGTGGTAGAACATGTCGGAGCACTCGTAGATGAGCCGCTCATTGGTGCCATTGGTAGCCTCGATGACGGCCTCCAAAGCCTCCTCGCCCACCTTCTGGGCAATGCGGTTCAGGCCGTCGCGGAAGAGACTTGTGGTATAACTGCCCTCAGGCATCTCTTCGTGTCGGCGTTCAATAAAATCCTGAAGCTCAGTAAGGAACTGCAACGGTGAAGCTACATTTGTTTCACCCCAGCAGGTATCAGTGCCAGTGTGGCAGACGGGTCCGACGGGCGTGGCTTTCACGAGCAGTGCATCGCCGTCACAGTCGACAGCCATGCTCTTCAGATAGAGAAGATTGCCAGAGGTCTCACCCTTCGTCCACAGCTGTTGACGGCTGCGACTGAAGAAGGTGACCAGGCCGGTGGCAAGCGTCTTGTCGTAGGCCTCACGGTTCATATAGCCTAACATGAGTACGCGGCCCGTACGATCGTCCTGCACGATGGCGGGAACAAGGCCGCCCATTTTCTCAAAGTCGATTTCTTTCATAGGAGTTGGGGAGTAAAGGAATTGGTGTGGTAAAGTAGATTACAGTCGAACATTGATGCCCTCGTTGCGGAGGAACTGCTTCAGCTGCGGGATGGGAATCTCGCCGAAATGGAAGACGCTGGCAGCCAGCGCAGCATCGGCATGGCCAACCGTAAAGGCATCGCGGAAATGCGCCATCGTGCCAGCACCGCCACTGGCAATAATGGGGATGGTGAGCTGCTCGGCCAGCACGGCAAGGGCATCGTTGGCAAAGCCCTGCTTCGTGCCGTCGTGGTTCATGCTGGTGAAGAGAATCTCACCAGCACCACGCCCCTGCACCTCACGGGCCCAGTCGAACAGCTGGTGCTCCGTGCGCTCACGGCCGCCCTTAACGTAGCAGTACCACTGTTGGACGTCCTCCAGACGGGCATCGATGGCACAAACGCACACCTGCGAGCCATACTTGTTGGCGATCTCGGTGATGAGCTGCGGACGGCGCAAGGCAGCACTATTGACGCTCACCTTGTCGGCACCGGCATCGAGCAGTCGCGACACGTCATCGAGCTCGTTGATGCCACCACCCACGGTAAAGGGGATATTGATTTCGGCAGCTACACGGCGCACCACGTCGGTGAACGTCTTACGCCCCTCATGCGAGGCGGTGATGTCGAGATAGACCAGCTCGTCGGCACCCGCCTGGCTATAAGCTTTGCCAAGCTCCACGGGGTCGCCAGCCTGCCGAAGGCTGACAAAGCAGGTACCCTTCACGGTGGTGCCGTCCTTCACGTCAAGGCAAGGTATGATGCGTTTCGTTATTCCCATAATTTCATCTTTCATCTTTCATCTTTCATCTTTCATCTTTCATCTTTCATCTTTCATTTTTCATTTTTCATTTTTCATCTTTCATTTTTCATCTTCACCGTGACTCTTCCCTCATAAAAGGCCTTGCCAAAGACCACGGCAGGGATGCCTGCCTCGTCGAGACGCAACAGGTCGTTGTCGCACGAGACGCCGCCACTGGCGATGAGGTGCAGATCAGGGAAGGCAGCCATGATCTGACGGTAAAGCGCAATGGAAGGGCCTGCGAGCGTGCCGTCCTTGGCGATGTCGGTGCAGAGCACGCGGCGGATACCCAAGGCGTTATAGTGGCGTATGAAGTCGAACACGTCGGTGTCGCTGTCCTCTAGCCAGCCGTTGATGCTCAGCCGACCGTCGCGCACATCGGCGCCAAGGATGATGCTGTCAGCACCGTAGGTGGCTATCCACTGCTCCATGAGCTGCGGATGGGTGACGGCCACCGAGCCGATGGTTACCATTGCCGCCCCACAGTCGAAAGCCTGCCGCAGGTCGTCGTCACTCTTGATGCCACCACCAAAATCCACCACCAGCGAGGTGGCCTCAGTGATGGCACGCAGCGTCGCCGTGTTGACCACATGCTTCGATTTTGCGCCATCGAGGTCGACGACGTGGAGGCGCCTAAAGCCCAGACGCTCGAAGTTCTTCGCCACCTCGACGGGGCTACTGCTGTAAACGGTCTTCTGCCCGTAGTCGCCCTTGGTGAGGCGCACGCACTGACCGTCGATGATGTCTATTGCGGGTATCAGTTCACAGTTCATAGTTCACAGTTCAAGGAAGTTACGGAGAATGCGCTCACCCACGCCCCCACTCTTCTCTGGGTGGAACTGCGTGGCGAAGAAGTTGTCCTTATGAAGGGCTGCGCTGTAGTCGATAATGTGGTGGGTCGTGGCAATCGTGTCACGGCACAACGGACAGTAGTAGCTATGCACGAAGTAGACGTATGGCTCGCTGAGCCCCTCGAAGAGCGGTGAGCTGACTGACGACAGCAGGTTCCACCCCATCGCAGGCACTTTGTCCTCATGACGCTGCGGTTGGAAACGACGCACGTCGGTATCGAAGACGCCGAGGCAGTCGGTGTCGCCCTCCTCAGAATGGCTGCAGAGCAGCTGCTGCCCCACACAGATGCCCAACACGGGTTGCGTCAAGCTGCGAATGACGGTGTCAAGGCCATGTGCACGCAAGTAGCTCATGGCACTGGCGGCTTCACCCTGGCCAGGGAAGACGACACGCTCGGCCTGTCGCAACTGATCGGCATCGTCGGTCAGCACCGCCTCAACGCCCAGACGATGCAGGGCGTTCATCACTGAGCAGATGTTTCCAGCGTTATATTTTACAACGGCTATTGGCATTGAGAGTTGAGAGTTGAGAATTGAGAGTTAAGAATTAAGAATTGAGAGTTAAGAATTGAGAGTTGAGAATTGAGAATTATTGATAGACACTTCCTTCTAACTTCCGCTTGTTGTGTGGGCGGCATATTTGCCGCCATCTCCCCACTCTTCAAGCGCCTTTATCAGCTCCTCGTTCTCTTCTGGCGTTCCGACCGTGATGCGCAAGCAGTTCTGGCACAAGGCCACGCGGCTGCGGTTACGCACGATGATGCCCTCGCCAACCAGATACTCGTACACGCTTTGTGCATCGTCGACGCGCACCAGAAAGAAGTTAGCGTCAGTGGGAAACACTTTCTGGCAGAACGGCAGGCGCTCCACTGCTTCCATCAGCTTGGGGCGCTGCTCTAGGAGCACGCTGGTCCAGTTTTCCGTCTGCGTCATGTCGCTTAGATGGTGCAGGGCGTACTCCTGTGTCAGCTGGTTGACATTATAGGGATATTTCACCTTATTGAAAATACTAATAATCGCCTCACTGGCGAAAGCCATACCCAGACGCACACCTGCCGACGCCCACGCCTTGCTGAAGGTACTGAGCACCACAAGGTTGGGGAACTCGTCCAGACGATAGCGGAACGAGCGCTGCGCCGAGAACTCAGCGTAGGCCTCGTCGATGACGACGATGCCCTGGAACAGCCGCAGCACCTTCTCCATCTCGGCGGCGTCAAGGTTGTTGCCCGTAGGGTTGTTGGGGCTGCAGAGCCACACCAGCTTCGTCCGCTCATCGCAGGCGCTCAGCAACGCTTCCGCCGACAGCTGAAAATCAGCATCGAGCAGCACTGGGCGATAAGCCACGTCGTTGATGCCGGCACACACCTTATACATGCCGTAGGTGGGCTCGATGGCCACCACATTGTCGACACGTGGCTCCGCAAAACAGCGGTAGAGCAGATCGATGGCCTCATCGCTACCGTTACCCAGAAAAATCTGCGACGGTGCGACGCCCTTCACCTTGCCGATGACCTCTTTCAGCTCTTGCTGCAAAGGGTCGGGATAGCGGTTATACGGATTATTGTACGGACTCTCGTTAGCATCGAGAAACACGCGGGCCTGCCGTCCGCTATACTCGTTGCGAGCACTGCTGTAGGGAGCCAGTGTCCTGATGTTCGGTCTTGTCAGCTCGTCAAGTGGTTTCATTGGGTGAGGGAGGAGGGAGGAGGGAGGAGTTAGGAGTTATTCAATGCTGCGCATTCTTAGCGTCATGGCATGACGATGGGCCTGCAACTGCTCGGCGTCGGCCATCAGCTCGACGGTACGACCGATGCTGCGGATGCCTTCGGCAGTCAGCTGTTGGAAAGTCACCTTCCGACAGAAACTGTCGAGGTTCACGCCGCTGTAAGCACGGGCGTAGCCGTGAGTGGGCAGCGTGTGATTCGTGCCGCTGGCATAGTCGCCAGCACTCTCGCAGGCGTAGGGTCCCAGGAACACGCTGCCAGCATTAACCACCAGCGCCGCCAAATGCTCATAGTCGGCAGTCTGGATAATCAGATGTTCGGGCGCATAGCGGTTAGCCAGTGCCATAGCCTCGTGCGTATCGCGTACCAGCACGAAGCGGCTGTTATCCAAGGCGTCGGCGGCAAAAGCCTCGCGCGGCAGCTGCCGCAGCTGCTCGTCGACGGCCTGTTCCACATCGTGGAGCATCGTCTCGCTGGTGGTAATCATCAGCACCTGCGAGTCGCTGCCATGCTCTGCCTGCGACAGCAGGTCGGCAGCCACAAAAGCGGCATTGGCATGCTCATCGGCGACGACGCACACCTCGCTGGGACCGGCAGGCATGTCGATGGCCACACCTTCCTGACTGACGGCCTGCTTGGCTGCCATGACGTAGCGGTTGCCAGGGCCGAAAATCTTATAGACCTGAGGGATGGTGGCCGTGCCATAGGCCATGGCGCCAATAGCCTGCACGCCACCCGCCTTGAAAATACGGCTCACGCCAGCCACCTGCGCAGCAAAGAGGATGGCAGGATGGACATGCCCCTCGCGGTTCGGCGGCGTGCAGAGGACTATCTCCTTGCAGCCAGCCAACCGTGCAGGCGTCGCCAGCATCAGCACGGTGCTGAACAGCGGTGCCGTACCGCCAGGGACGTAAAGCCCCACCCGTTCGATGGGCACGCTGCGCTGCCAGCACGTCACGCCAGGACACGTCTCCACCTTCGGCAGCTCGTGGCGCTGGGCATCGTGGAACGTGCGGATGTTTTGATAAGCCTGACGGATGGCACCCTTCAGCTCATCGCTGAGGGCTGCCTCAGCGGCGCTCATCTCGTCGTCGCTCACCTGCAGCTCTGACAGCGCCACGTGGTCAAACATTTCCTCGTAGGCTTTCACGGCTACGTCACCCTCCGTCTTGACACGCTGTAGCACCTGACGCACCACACCGTTCAGTGCCTCAAGGTCAACTGCCGGGCGGGCAACAAGCTCACTGACGTCCTCTTCCGAGGGATACTTTACTATCTTCATACGCGAATAATCTGTTTACGCAAGAATTCTCAATTCTCAAATCTCAAATCACAATATCATCTTCTCAATCGGCGTCACCAGAATGCCCTGGGCGCCCATCTCTTTCAGCCGGCCGATAATCTCCCAGAAGCGTTTCTCGTCGAGCACCGTATGCACGCAGCACCACTCGCTGTCGGCCAAGGGTATCACCGTGGGACTCTTCAGGCCTGGCAGCACGCTGAGCACGTCGTCCAGACAGGCACGTGGCACGTTCATGCGGATGTACTTCTTATCCTCAGCATTTCGTACGGCCTGAAAGCGGAACAGCATCTGCTGCAGGATGGCCTGCTTCTCGTCAGAGAGCTGTGGACAAGCGATGAGCAGTGCCTCACTATGCATCACCACCTCCACCTCGCGCAGGTTGTTGCTCACTAGCGTCGAGCCACTGCTCACAATGTCGAAGATAGCATCTGAAAGGCCAATGCCTGGCGATATCTCCACACTGCCCGCAATGCGGTGAATGTCGGCAATGACATTGTTCTCCTGAAGATAACGCTCCAGGATGACAGGGTACGACGTGGCAATCTTCTTGCCTTGGAACCAGCCGACGCCCGTATACACCACGTCCTTAGGCACTGCCAACGACAGTCGACAGCGGCTGAAGCCCATGCGCATGACAATGTCGGCCGGCTGCTGTTGTTCAACAAACTCGTTCTCACCAACAATGCCGATGTCGGCAATGCCAGTGGCCACGCTCTGAGGAATGTCGTCGTCGCGCAAGAAGAGCACCTCCAACGGGAAGTTCTCGGCCTGCATCAGCAGCGTGCGCTTGTTACTACCTATTTTAATATCAGCCTCAGCCAGCATCTCCATCGTCTGCTCGTGAAGCCTTCCTTTCGATTGTATTGCTATTCTTAAACTCATAATTCTCAATTCACAATTCTCAATTCACAATTCACAATTCTCAAACCTCATAGCATTCCCTTCGTCGAAGGCAACTCATAGTGGTAGATGTCGCGCCGCACGGCCATTTTCAGGCTCCTTGCGAATGCCTTGAAGACAGCCTCGATCTTGTGGTGCTCGTTGTCGCCATCGGCCTGCACGAAAAGGTTCATCTGCGCCGCGTCGCTCAGGCTCTTGAAAAAGTGCATGAACAGCTCCGTAGGCACGTCGCCGATGCGCTCGCGATGGAACGTCACATGCCAGTTCAGCCACGGCCGACCGCCAAAGTCGAGGGCCACCGTTGCCAGACAGTCGTCCATGGGCAGCGTGTAACCATAGCGCTCGATGCCACGCTTCGAGCCCAGCGCCTGCAGCAGGCAGCTGCCAAGGGCCAGCGCCGTGTCTTCCACGGTGTGATGCTCGTCGACGTGCAGGTCGCCCTTCGCATGCACCGTCAGGTCGATGCCTCCGTGACGCCCTATCTGGTCGAGCATGTGGTCCAGGAAGCCCAGGCCCGTCGCGATGTCCGTCGTGCCGTTGCCATCGAGTGCCACGCGCACCAGCACGTCCGTCTCGTGCGTCACCCGATGGACCTCGGCCGTACGTTCCTCTCCAATGAGCAGCTCTGCGACCTTGTCCCATGTCATGCTGTTATCGTCAAGAATCAGCGCACGGCAACCCATGTTACGCGCCAGCTGTGCATCGCTCTCACGGTCGCCAATGACGTAGCTGCCGGCAATGTCGTAGCGCTCGTCCTGCAGGTAAGGCAGCACCATGCCGATGCCAGGCTTACGCGTAGGGGCGTTATCCTCAGGGAAATGGCGGTCGATGAGTTGGGCACTGAACACGATGCCTTGGCTCTCAAGTGCCTGCAACACGACGTTGTGCACAGGCCAGAATGTCTCCTCAGGGAACGACGGTGTGCCCAGCCCGTCCTGGTTCGTCACCATGACGAGCTCGAAGTCGGTCTTCTCGCATATCAGTCCCAGATTACGAAACACGCCTTCCTTGAAACGAAGTTTGTCGAATGAATCTACCTGCTCATCAGCCGGCTCCTCTATCAAGGTGCCGTCGCGGTCGATGAACAATACGCGTCGTTTTACCACTTTCATGCTTTCTGCCATTTAGTTCCTTGTTGATAAATCCTGAAATCGGCTGCAAAGTTACAAATAATTTCTCAAAACAACAAGAAATCATCGATTTTATTTTCCAAAACGCATTTCCACATGCAATCCGAAACCGTTTCAACATGGCGATTTGCATTTGGCACTCAAGACAAATCCATCACTTCGAAGGTCGGGAAGTGACGGTTCGAGGGTCGGGAAGTGACGGTTCGAGGGTCAGGAAGTGACGATTCGAGGGTTAGGAAGTGGTAGTTTGAGAGTTAGGAAGTAAGTTTTCGTTTCCATCAACTTTTTGAGCAATTTTTCGTATTAACCTCACTTACTCCCTTTTTCTTCGGAAAACCCTTTATACAAAGGGGTTTCCAGCAATTTAGGGAGTAAGTGAGGTTAAAACGAAAAAACGCCCAAATCGTGCAAACAAAGTGAAAGCCGGAGGCATAAACCCGATCTATCGTTAGCAATTCTCTAATGTTTTTGTGACTTTTCTTGCATAGGTGCGAAAAAGTTGTTACCTTTGCGGGCAGAAATGAAAAAACAACACATTGAACGATGAAGAGAATAGTGTTCTGCGCATACCTATGCATGATGGGCCTGCAACTGTGGGCCACGCCCGTCGATGACCTGCTTGAACGTATTGACCGCGGCGCTTCGAAAAAATTCAAGATTGAGCTGAAGAAGAACGACGACCGCGACTTCTTCGAACTCGACCAGGCGGGCAACCGCGTGGTGGTTCGCGGCAACACGTGGGTGAACGTTGCATCGGGCATCAACTGGTACCTGAAGTATTATGCAGGCATCCACCTGACATGGAACCAGATGAAGGCCACGCTGCCGGCCACGCTGCCACGCGTGCCACAAAAGGAGTACCACGAGACTAGCATGACGCTGCGCTATGCCTTCAACTACTGCACGTTCTCCTACTCGATGGCCTTCTGGGACTGGGCACGCTGGGAGCAGGAGATCGACTGGCTGGCACTGCACGGCGTGAACCTGCCACTGGCCATCGTCGGCGAGGAGTGCGTCTGGCGTAACATGCTGCTGAAGCTGGGCTACACCGAGGAAGAGGTGGGACGATTCATTGCCGGACCAGCTTTCCTCGCCTGGTGGGAGATGAACAACCTCGAGGGCTGGGGCGGGCCGCTGCCGCTATCGTGGTACACCCGTCAGGAGCAGCTGCAGAAGCGCATTCTCAGTCGCATGAAAGAGCTGGGCATGCACCCAGTGTTGCCTGGCTACTGCGGCATGGTGCCCCACGATGCCAAGGAGCGCTTAGGACTGAATGTAAGCGACGCGGGCCTGTGGAACGGCTTCCAGCGCCCTGCCAACCTGCTGCCTACCGACCCGCGCTTCGACGAGATTGCGACGCGCTACTACGACGAACTGACACGTCTCTTCGGACGTGCTGATTACTATTCGATGGATCCGTTCCACGAGAGTGCCGACGATGCGACCATCGACTACGGCGAGGCGGGCCGCAAGCTGATGGCTGCCATGAAGCGCGTCAACCCGAGGGCCACATGGGTGGTTCAGGGCTGGACGGAGAACCCACGCCCAGCTATGATGGACGCCCTCAAGCCTGGCGACCTGCTCATCCTTGACCTCTTCTCGGAGTGCCGTCCCATGTTTGGCGCGCCCAGCATCTGGAAGCGTGAGGAGGGCTACGGCCAGCATCGTTGGCTGTTCTGCCTCCTTCAGAACTTCGGTGCCAACGTCGGCCTCCACGGCCGCATGGACCAACTGCTGGATAATTACTACTCAACGGAGAACGGAGAACGGAAAACGGAGGGGTATGAGCACACTCAAGGTGCCAACTCCGCCAACAAATCTAATCATAATTCTCAACTCCCCATTCTCAATTCTCAACTCTCAACTCTCAATTCTTCTCAGCACAAGGTTGGCATCGGCTTCACGATGGAGGGCTCTGAGAACAATCCCGTGATGTTCGAGCTGATGAGCGAACTGCCGTGGCGTCCAGAAAAGTTTACGAAGGAGGAATGGATAAAGAGCTACGTCAAAGCACGTTATGGTACCACCAACGAGCATCTTGAGCAGGCATGGCTGCTACTGGCACAAACCATCTACAACTGTCCCGCTGGCAACAACCAGCAGGGGCCTCACGAGAGCATCTTCTGCGGACGTCCCTCGCTGAACAACTTCCAAGCCAGCAGCTGGTCGAAGATGAAAAACTACTACGACCCCGCTGCCACGCTCCAGGCTGCCCGCCTTTTCCTTGCGGGCGCAACGCTCAATTCTCAATTCTCAATTCTCCACTCTCAATTCTCAAACCTCGAATACGACCTTGTCGACATCACGCGCCAAGCCCTGGCCGACCAAGCCCGTAAGCAGTACCACCACGCCATCGCCGACTACAAGGCTTTTGCCATCAACGACTTCAAGCATGATGCCGACCGTTTCCTGAAGATGCTGCTCCTGCAAGATGAGCTGCTTGGCACACGCAAAGAGTTCCGCCTCGGCCACTGGACGCAGGCAGCCATCGACTGTGGCACGACGCCCGAGGAAAAGAAGCTCTATGAGTGGAACGCCCGCGTACAGATTACTACCTGGGGCAACCGCTACTGTGCTGACACGGGCGGCCTGCGCGACTATGCCCACAAGGAGTGGCAGGGACTGCTGAAAGACTTCTACTACGTGCGGTGGAAGACCTACTTCGACGCCCTCGCCAACCAGATGGAAGCCCTGACGAAGCCACAGCCCGACCTGCTCGGCGGTGGTCCCAATGCCAACAAGACGGCCTCGGAACTGTTCGCGATGGCTCTGCCACAGGAGGTGAAGATTGACTGGTATGCCATCGAGGAGCCGTGGACCCTGCAACAGAACCCCTACTCCACCCTGCCTGAAGGCGACGCTGTCGTTATTGCTAAGAAGATAATCGACTTCATTGATGGAAAATAAGCAACGCCTACAATCGCTCGACCTCCTGCGCGGCCTCACCGTGGCAGGCATGATACTGGTGAACAACGGCTATGGCGAATCGTTCGAGATGCTGCGCCACTCAAAGTGGAACGGCATGACGCCCTGCGACCTTGTGTTCCCCTTTTTCCTGTTCATCATGGGCATCTCGTGCTACCTGTCGTTGTCGAAGAACAACTTCACGCCGACGAAGGCTGTCGTCTTGAAGGTGCTGAAGCGCACAGTGCTGCTCTTTGTCATCGGACTGTTCATCAACTGGTTCGAACTGGCGATGGAGGGCAGGCCCCTCGATTTCGCCCACCTGCGTCTGTGGGCAGTCATGCAACGTATTGCCCTGTGCTACGGTCTCGTTTCACTGTTTGCCCTGTTCTGCAACCACCGCTACACACTGCCCGTTGTGGCCCTGCTGCTCGGAGCCTATACCTTATTATTAATATATGGCAACGGCTACAGCGAGGATGCCGCGACGAACCTCCTGGCACAGACCGACCTGCGACTTTTCGGCTACGACCACCTCTACCATAAGAGTCCCGTTGACCCAGAAGGCCTCCTGGGCACCATCTCGTCCACGGCACATGTGCTGATAGGTTTCTACTGTGGCTTGCTCATCAAGCGTCATAAGGAGCTGTCGCAGAAAGTCATCGCCCTGTTCACCGTCGCCACCGTATGCCTCATCGCCGGCTACCTGCTGACCTATGGACTGCCGCTTAACAAGCGCATCTGGAGTCCCAGCTACGCCCTTGTCACTTGTGGGCTGGGCGCCCTGCTACAGGCTTTCATCATGCAAGTTGTCGACGGCAATGCCACCCGCCTTCCGAAGGGCTGGCTCCCCTTTAAAGTGTTTGGCGTCAATGCCCTTGCACTCTACGTCGGCAGCGAGCTGCTCGCCATCATCTTCGGCCATCTGGGCATCTCAACGTTTATCTACGACTGTCTGCATGCCGTCATCGCCCCACTGAAGTGGGCTTCGTTGGCCTACGCCCTGGTGTTCGTAGCCATCAACTTCGCACTGGGCTACTGGCTCTACCGCAGGAAGATCTTCATCAAGCTCTAATCGCGCCTGCTCCGAGAAGTCTGGCAGTCCGCTCCGAGCGGACTGCCAGTCTCCTCAGAGCAGACTGTCAGACTTCTCGGAGCGGACTGCCAGTCTCTGTGTCAGCTGCTCAAGGCTTGGACGTAGTTCCAAAGCTTGCGGTAGAAAGGATGGCGGGTGAGCGTTCGACGGTCGCCAAGGATGATGACCTTCATGCGGGCACGGGTGATGGCAACGTTCATGCGGCGCAAGTCACGCAAAAAGCCTATCTGGCCCTCCTCATTGCTACGCACGAGGGAGATGACGATGATGTCGCGCTCTTGCCCCTGAAAACCGTCGACGGTATTGATGGTGATGTTTCGGCGGAAAGGCTTGAGGTACTCGTTCTGGCGCAACAAGTGGCGCAGTAGTTGCACCTGAGCCCGATAGGGCGAGATAATGCCCACATCGAGACGCTCATCGGTGATGCGCTGCCGACCGATGAGTTCGAAGTAGGCCTGCAGGGCGAGCAGTGTCAGGCGTGCCTCGGTGGTATTGAGAATTGACAATTGGGCATTCTGCGTTTCGGAATTGTTCTCATTCTCTCCCTCGCTCAATTTCCCAATTTCCCCCGTGTCAATCCACGTCATGGGCAGGTCAAGGTCGAGAATGCTGCGATGTTGCACCTCAGGGGCAGCCACCATAAGGTTATGGTAGAACCAGTCGGAAGAGAAGCGCATGATGTCCTCATGCATGCGATACTGGGTGCGCAGCAGCGTCACCACCTCGGGCTTCTCGTTGGCGATGCGCTCCATGAGCGTCACGCCAAGTCCGCCTTTCAGGGCCTCGTAGCACTTCACCGTGGGCGGCAGCTGACAGTGGTCGCCGGCAAAGATGACACGTCCGGCGCGACGGATAGGAATCCAGCAGGCAGCCTCCAACGCCTGGGCACCCTCGTCGATGAAGAGCGTGCCAAACTTCATGCCATCCAACAGGCGGTTGGCTGAGCCGACAAGCGTCGAGGCGATGACATGGGCCTCGGTGAACAGCTGGGCGTTGATGCGTATCTCAAGCTCGGTGGCACGCTCTTTCAGACGTTCCATCTTCTGATGCCACGAATCGCCGCGCTTACGTTGTGAGCGTAGCTCACGGATAGCTTTGCGGATAGCCCACAGCTGTGGGTAGTCGGGATGTGCCTCAAAACGCCGCTCGTAGGTGAACGAGAGCATCTTGTCGTCGACGCGCGTGGGATTGCCTATACGCAGCACGCTGAGCCCACGGTCGACGAGCTTTTCGGAGATCCAGTCGACGGCCATATTGCTCTGGGCACATACCAGCACCTGCGGCTCACGGCGCAGCGTCTCGTAGATGGCCTCGACGAGCGTCGTCGTCTTGCCCGTGCCTGGAGGGCCATGGACAATGGCGACGTCCTTAGCACGCAGCACATTGTTGACTGCATGCTCCTGCGCAGCATTAAGATACTGGAAGCCGATGTCAGGGAACGTGTAGGTCTCGGCTTTCTGGCGGGAGTAGAACAAGTCGCGCAGATAGCCCAGACGTCCCTTGGCACGCATGGTGCGGTCGAGGGCCTCGAACATCAGCCGATAGGTGGTCTCGTCGAAGAAGAGCTGGACGCCCACTTGTCCCTCGGACGCCTGAAGGTCGACAAGCGGAGCTGCGTCGGGCACGGCGACCACCATGCGGTCACCATCGACGTAGCTAACGGTACCTGTGAAGAGAGGGGTTACGACAGGATGGTTGTTTGAGAGCGTCTGCCGAAAGAACTGCACAGGACGCCCAAACTCGAAGTTGTGGTCATCATCGTCGTCGCCATCTGCAGAGATGCGGAACACTTCAACGCAGAGCTGGTTGAGCGAGTTGTAGTAATTGCGACCGATGCGCAAGGGGAACCACGCATCTCCACGGGCCACGCGGCGCTCGACGCCCATGGCCTCGGCCATCTGCTGGTAGGCCTTCTTCTCTTCGTCGTACTCCATCTGCAGCAACATGCGCTGCCGTTGAAGCTCTAGTATCGGTGACGACTGGCCCTTTGCCATCGCCTTCTCCTCGTTTGCCGCCACACCTTCTTTTACTTAATCTTCGAAGTCATTGGCGAGCGGACACCCTGATAGCCCGTCAGGTAAACCTTTGCCGAGCCGAAAGAGAGGAACATATCGAGGCGGACGGGGATGTGGTTCTGGTCGTCGGTGACATAAAAGCGGATGAGCTCATGGTTCTTGCCATCCTCGTGCTCGATGAACGAGAAGACCAGACAGCGGAACTTCTCCTTGGTGCCGTCAATCTTGAACGTCTCCTTGCCACGATACTTCAGCCACGAGTTCATTAGGTGGCGCGCATCGCTGATGGGCATGGGGATGACGTCGCCCTTCTTCATCTGCGAGGCGTCGAAGTTACGGGCACGCAGGAAGATGCTCATCATGTCGTAGACGCAGTCCTGATACTCCTTCTCCTGCCAACGGTGCTCGCCGCGATGAGTGAGGCGGTGCATCTTCACATGGCAGTTGTTCTTCGGGTACGAATACCACAGCTCGTCGACGTAGTAGCGCTTGCCCTCACGTGCGCCCTTGCGGTGATAGAGCGGTGCGAGGTCCTTATAGCTACAGATGGAGAGCAGCGTGTCGCGCATCATGAAGACGCCATCGAGCTTCGAGTTGCCACCAGTGGTGAGAAACGTGCGGTAGACGGCCTGCCCGTCGTAAGTGCCGAGCGAGGTCTTCATCTGCGCCTTGCCGACCTTCACCCATACGAACTGCCAATTGAAGTACAGGTCGTAGGTGAGGTTCTCGCCCGACTGGAACGCCGTGTTCTCGATGCCGCACTGCGACTGTGCACTGGCATGGCCGATTAAAAATGAAAAATGAAAAATGAAAAATGCTACCAGCACCGTCCATCTTAACACTTTGCCATTGACTCTATTCATATCCATACGCTTTTTCGTTCTTAACTTATCTATTTCGTCTGCCCGCTACAAGCTGACACCTTTGCCTTTAAGGTACTCGATGCCCATCTGCTTGGCGCGCTCCAGGTTACGGTTCTTCTGCTGACGCGCCTTCTCGGGTTTCTGCTTCGTGACGGCGGCAGGTTTCTGGCGGTAGCGTGGCGTTGTCGTCAGGTTCCACTTGCGGTTGACGTCCCACTTCTCCTTACACTCCACCTCCTCGTTGAAGTAGTAGACCGGTTCGGCTTGCCGACCCTCGTCATAACAGCCCGTGTCCCACTCGCCATTACCATTCTGGTCAATATGTAGACGTAAATAATAGGTAGAAGGTTTAAGATAGAAGAACACTGCACTGCCATCGGCCTCCATGACGCTCTCGCGCACCACCTTGTCGGACTTGTCGACAAGTGCCACACGCACGACGGCGACACTGTCGAGTGGCGGCAAGCCTGACAGCTCAACGGTGAGCGTACTGAACTTGTCGGCCTCGCTGACCTTCAGGCCCTGTTTGACGCGGGCATTCTCAAGGCCATAGATGGTACAAAAGGCTGCCGAGTCGATCTCGAGGCTATACTCCAGCCCCTCCTGCCAGTCGGCCTTCAAGGCGTATTTACGGGCTGAGTGCTGCGTGAACTCATGGGGTGCATTGTACCACACGGAGTCGATCTGCACATAGAGGTGGACACCCGACGTGTCACAGCGCTGCAACGGCTGTGGTGTCTCGAACCACACGGTCTGCATGGGTTCCACCTGTCCCATCGGTGTCACCTTCACCTGCAACGGCTTGACGGGCATGATGCTGTCGTAGCGCTCCTCGCGCTTTTTCTTCTTCTCCTGCTCTTTCTTCCATTTCTCGTATTCTTTCTGCTCATCCTTCTTACGCTTCTCGTAGCCTACCTTGGGGAGGATCTCCATCGTGTCGGTATGCAGGAAGAGCGTGCCAAGACTGTCGCTCATGTAGTAGTTGGCCTCGAGGCGCAGCGTGTCCTGATTGACCAGCGTGGTGTCGCGAAGCCAGTAATAGACGGTGTCACGCTTCAGCGACGTCTCGACGACGAAGGCACTGTCGCTATCGAAGTTCAGCCCCCTCAGGCGTGGCACCTCCTCATGGCCGTAGCTGAAGAAGAAGCCGATCTTCTCTGGCTCCTGACGCTCGGTCTTTAGCAGGAAGCGGTCGGTCTGCGGCTCCTGGAAGCAGAGCAGCGTCACGTCGTCGGGCAGGAAGTGGGTGTAGCCCACACGGAGGATGTTCTCGATATGCAGCGTGTCGCGCCAGATGGTGTCCTGCCGCGTGTCGGGCTTCCACGAGGGCACGATAGAGTCTTCAGAGAAGCCTATCATCTCACTCTTCTGACCGAACACATAGTCGCCGTCGGCATCCTGAAGGGCAAAGATGCGGTAGCTGCCAGGGGCAACGCCCTTGATGGTGAAACGTCCGCTGGCGTTGGTTCGCGAGACGCGCATCATGGGCGTCGTATGGAACAGCGAGTCGTCGTAGCTCGCATAGTCGTAGAGGCCGACGAGGATGCCCTTGATGGGTTCAAGGTCAGCAGCGTTAAGACAGTAGCCACCGACCTCAAGCGTGTCGATATGGTCACCGGTAGAGAAGCTGAACGTATAGTTGCCCATGGGGTTGCCCTCGTTGTTGTCGGTGATGGCATCACTGAAGTCGACGGTGTAGGTGGTAGACTCCTTTAGCGAGTCTTTCAGCTCGACAATGATGCGGCGCCCGGCCGCCTTGATGTCGGCCTGCTCCAGCTGAGGTGGCGAGATGATGACCTTGTTCTGCGCATCCTCAATCTTGATAAACTCGTTGAAGTTGATGGTCAGCTTCTGAGACTTGACGTTCACACCACGCTCGTCGGGCGAAGCGCTAACCACCCTCGGTGGAGTGTCGTCATACCATCCTCCGTCGGGGTTGCCCATACGGGCACAGGAAACAAGCAGCAAGATGAGTACAAAAAGCCCACCCAAGTCTCCCAAAAGGGAAGAATGTCTGACTATATGATTGAATTGCCTTTTCTTCATCTTCATGCTATCTAAGCTCCTTCGTAGGGTGCTCATTGATTATTTAGCTGGAGCAGCTGCTCTATCGTTTCGCGACTATTGCTCAGGCGCGGCACCTTATGCTGGCCACCCAGATGCCCCTTGGTCTTCAGCCAGTCGTTGAAGAGGTTGGGACGCGCAACGATTATCTCTAAAGGTTGCAGTGTGATGTCCTTATGGCGTTTGGCCTCGTAGTCACTGTTGATCTCCTTCAGTTTCTGATCGAGCAGGCGGGCAAACAGCTGCAGGTCGGCAGGCGGTTGCGAGAACTCGATGAGCCACTGATGACGGCACTTGGCGTTACGGTCCATGAAGACAGGGGCCGCCGTATACTCCAGCACCTCGGCGCCTGTCTGCTTGCAGGCAAAACCAAGACCCTGCTCGGCATTGTCGACGATGAGTTCTTCGCCAAAGGCATTGATGAAGTGCTTGGTGCGCCCAGTGATGATGAACTTGTAAGGATTGACAGACGTGAACTGAATGGTGTCGCCAATCATATAGCGCCACAGGCCACACGACGTGGTGATAACCATGGCGTAGTTCTTGCCCGGCTCGACGGCCCAAAGGGGAATCAACCCACCCCCAGCTCCTCCCGTGGGGAGGGGTGTCTGGTTACTATTGACGGCGGAATTATCAGCGGCAGAACTACCCAAGTTCCCTTCTCTTGGAGAGTTGGGTTTTAACTCTTGGAATTCAAAGAACACGTCGTAGTCGACCATCAGCAGGAGCGACTTGTCGTTCGGATCGTCCTGAACGCCGAAAAAGCCCTCGCTGGCATTGTAGGTCTCCTCGTAATGCATCAGTGGCGATGTAATGAGATGCTCGTACTGCTCACGGTAGGGCGTGAAGGCCACACCGCCATGGAAGAACACCTCCAGATTAGGCCACACCTCCTCAAGATGGGTTTTCCCCGACAGTTCCATGACACGGTTCAATACGGAGAGCATCCACGAGGGCACGCCCGACAGGTTGGTGACATTCTTCGTCATCGCTTCGCGGGCAATGCGGTCGCGCTTCACCTCGAAGTCAGCCAGAAGGGCTGTCTCCTTCTTGGGAATACGGATTAAGTTTACCAGCGGATTGATGTTCTCAATGAGGATGGCGCTCAGGTCGCCAACGAGCGAGCCTGGCAGGTTATAGTTAGGGGCATGGCTACCACCGAGTATCAGGCCCTTGCCATCGAACATCCGACTCTGAGGATTGTTACGCAGATAGATGGCTACCGCGTCGGTGCCCCCTCGGTAGTGGATGGACTTCAGGCCGTCGGCAGAGACAGGGATGAACTTCGACTTGTCATTGGTCGTACCGCTCGACTTGGCATACCATTTCACACGGCCAGGCCACAGCACATCACGCTCACCTCGCCGCATGCGGTCGATGTCAGCCTTCAATGCATCATAGTCGTTCAAAGGCACGCGCTGTACGAAGTCGTCATAAGAGCGCAGCGAATCAAAATGGTGGCTGCGGCCATACTCCGTCTGCCGCCCCTGGTTGATGAGGCGTGCCAACACCTGTCGCTGCAGCTCTTCCGAATCATTGGTGTAACGCTCTAACTGTCGCCAACGGGATGCGAAGAGATTTCTTGTTAAGCTTGTTAAACCCACGTCAGTTTACGGTTTACGTATTCACATTTGGCGTGCAAAGTTACGCCAAATCTTTGTAATATGGGCAACTTTCACGTTTTTTAGTACAACTTTACGCTTTAATTAACGCTATTATCTTTTGAGGAGTTGTGGAGGTGAGGAGGTGAGGAGGTAAAGTAGGATACCTCTGCTGTTCTGAGATCCTGAGATTCATCAAATGAAGCGAATAGATGGGGAATGGGTCTATTCTACTTTACCTCCTCATCTCCTCATCTCCTCAACTACTTTACCTCCACAACTCCTCAACTCCTCAACTCCTCAACTCCTTACCTCAGAGGAAGAAGATGCTCTCTGGCCCCATATTGAAGAGCAAGTCGAGAATGCTCAGGTTAGGCAGAAAGCCATGCTTACTGGCAAATACCTGATAGTAAGGGCGGGCAATAAAGTCAGCATCGGGCTGGGGGTGCTTGGGGTGGATGGCTGCACGGAAATCGGCAATCGCGGATTGTGCATTACCAGCAACAGTCGTTGGGGGAAGGAAGGAAGTAGTGTGTTCGACATGAGGGTGAATGTCGAGCAGCTCACACATCGTCTCGCGGATCGCCTCATTGAAATCAAGCAGCCGCTCCCAGCGGTGTTCGGTGAAGAAGGGACGCAGGTCGTCCTCGTAATACTCAAAGAAAGGTGAGTCACCGTAGGCCGACTGCATGGCCTGCCAGTGCAAGTGACGCCAGTTTCCATGATCGGAAATGAGCGAGACCTCTCCCGCCCTCCCTGTAGGGGAGCAGATGGCAAATGCCCCCCCGCCAGATTGTTCCTCCCCCTCGGGGAGGCTGGGAGGGGTTTTTAGCTTCTCGCTTCTCACAGGCACCGTCAGCGCCTGCACACCCTGAGTGGTGGCAATCAGGCAGCGGTTGCGGTAGGTCTGCTTGACGAACGTTTCGCAGCATTCTATCTGTACCTTGTCGTAGCGATACAGCTTCTGGTACCACTGTATGGGTCCGAAATAGGTAGTGGCAAGCAGGGCGGTGGTCATAGTGGCAGACAGGTGCGGTCGTTACGCCAGCCAGCCCATAGTGGCTGGGCAGGGTCGTGGCTGTAGACGACATGTGTGACGCGCCCGATAATCTGCTCTTCCTTGACAAGGCCCTGACAAGGCAAAGCATCGCGCTGTCCCACATCCTCCATCAAGTAATAGTCGGCATCAGCACATTGCGAAAGGCCTGGAACCACCGACAGTTCACCACCAATCACGATGGTGTCGCCAGGCACGCCACCACAACGATAGATGGCAGGCGACGCAACGGCGGTCGGGTCAGTGCTCCAGTCGACGGCCACCAGATCGCCGCGGCAAATCTTCTGTCGGCAAATGCGCCCATAGCTGAACAGCGAGCCGCCGTTGACGCGCAGTCCATAGCTCCAGCGGTTCACCAACAGGCGGTCGCCGCGCTGCAGACGTGGAGCAAAAGCATCGTCGTCAACAGTATAAATGGTCATTGCCAACGCCCTGAAACCAATCATCATGACGAAAGCAACGACCAATGCTATGAGAAACTTCGCTGTACTGCGCATGCCTCAATTCTCAATCCTCAATCCTCAAATCTCAATTCTCAAATCTCAATTCTCAAATCACTTAATGTTGTCCACCACCCGGAAGAGGCGGTTCCAGCGGATACCGCTGATGAAGCTACGATCGGGGTCGCTCGACCACCAGATAAAGATGGGCTTGCCGACAATGTGGTCCTCGGGCACGAAGCCCCAATAGCGCGAGTCGGCAGAGTTATGGCGGTTGTCGCCCTGCATCCAGTAGTAGTCCATCTTGAAGGTGTACTCGTCGGTCTGCTCACCATTAATATAAATCAGTGAGTCGCGCAGCTCCAGCGTGTTACCCTCGTAGGCACGGATAGGCCGCTCGTAGATGGCATAGTTGTCGAGTGTCAGCTTCAGCGTCGCGCCCTTCTTCGGAATCCAGATGGGGCCGTAGTTGTCGCGCGTCCAGTGGGTATTGCCGTTCTGTGGGTAGAGGTCCCACATGTCGGTGCTCTTCACCGGCTCAATGCTCTCCACCAGGTCGGGACGACTCTTCAGGAAGTCGTAGGTCGACTTTGTCATCGGCATCATCACGTGGCTGTTGATCAACTGGATGCTGCCGTCGCTCTTCAGGGCTGCACGGTCGGGGGGTGTCAGGTTCAGGTCTTCACAGGTGATGCCGTGCTCCTTGAGCATGGCGTCGTCGAGGACGACACGGTCGACAAACTGCACCTCGTACTGATATTGCACGTTGTCGGGCTCCTTATTAGGCTTGCCGTTCAGATAGACGATGTGGTCCTTCACCTCCAGGGTGTCGCCAGGCAGACCCACGCAGCGCTTCACGTAGTTCTCGCGGCGGTCGGTGGGGCGGGTGTCTATCAGACCGTATTCCAGAGCGTTGCTCTTCAGATACTCCTTACCGAGGGCATACACCTCGCCAAAGATGCGCAGCTGCTCGGCCTTGGGCAGCGTGTCGATGACCTGCACGTCGGGATGCAGCTGTGCAAAGGCTTGATAACCGTAGTAGTAGCACAGGTGGTAATACTCCGTCTGATAGGGCATATTGGCACAGATGGTATCGCCAGCCGGGTAGTTGAACACTACGATATCGTTCAGTTCCACCTTGCCCAGGCCTTTCACACGGCGGTAGTCCCAGTGAGGCCACTCGATATACGACTTGATGTTACCCAAGGGCAGGGTATGCTGCGTCAGGGGGACGGTGAGCGGCGTCTGCGGGATGCGCGGCCCATAGCTCACCTTCGAGACGAACAGATAGTCGCCCGTGAGTAACGACTTCTCTAACGACGACGAGGGTATGACGTAGTTCTGGAAAAAGAACTGGTTGATGAAATAGACGGCCACGAGGGCGAAGACGATGGCGTCGACCCACGACATGACGAAGCGGATGGGACCCTCGCTGTCCTTCCACCACTGCCAGTTGATCTTTTTCGAAATATAGGCATCGTAGATGAAAGGCACCACAATGAGGCCTAACCACGACTTTACCCAGTACAGGAATAACAGATACAGAATGAGCACAACGATAAACTTGGCCCATTGCTTCTTCATATTCAGTTTCTTCTTTTCTCTTTTGTCCATAATTTGCTAAGGTCGTTCAAAAATCAAACATATCGCTGATGGTCAGCAGACCCTGATGATCCTTCGTATACTCAGCAGCCAGCACGGCACCTAAGGCAAAGCCCTGGCGCGAATGGGCGTCATGGGTAATCGTGATGCTGTCGGCAGCAGAGTCGTACTGTACGCTGTGGATGCCCGGGACCTCGCCACGGCGGATGCTATCGATGCGCACCATGTCACGACTGCCACCCATGACGAAGCCTGCTGTCTGGCCGTCACCGTTCACGAGGCGCCCCGGCTCCCAGTCGGTCTTGCGGTCGAGCTGTTCGACAACCTCCTCAGCCAGCGTGATGGCCGTGCCACTGGGATGGTCGAGCTTATGCACGTGGTGGGTCTCCTCGATCTTCACATCGTACTGGGGGAAGCGGTTCATCAGCTTAGCCAGGTAGCGGTTGACGGCCGAGAAAATGGCCATGCCCACCGAGAAGTTACTGGCCCAGAACAGCGTTTGGCCGCCCTCGCTGCAGGCGCGGCTCACGTCATCGCCATGCTCTTTCATCCACCCTGTGCTGCCACTGACCACTTTCACACCTTTGGCAAAGGCTTTCACGTAGTTTCCGTAGGCTGCCGTGGGCGACGTGAACTCAATGGCCACGTCGGCAGAGGCAAAGCGGGGGCTATCGAACTCCTCCTGATTATCTACGTCGATGATGCTTACAATTTCATGTCCACGGCTCACGGCAATCTCTTCAATCAGCTTGCCCATCTTGCCGTAGCCTATCAATGCTATTTTCATATCAAACTAATTACCTTATTGTTTTTTCAGCCTGCAAAGGTACACATTTTTACGCACATACAATGTCTTTTCAACACAAAATAACATTCTTTCTTGTTTGAAATGAAAAAAAATGCCGACCAACACCGCACTTTGAAAACTTTTTTGTACTTTTGCACAAATTTTTCAGCCGAATGGAACAACTGCTGCACTACGTCTGGAAGCACAAAATGCTGCCATTACGCCAGCTCGAGACCACCGACCACCGCAGCGTGGAGGTCATCGACCCAGGATTGCACAACCGCAACGCCGGCCCCGACTTCTTCAATGCGAAGGTCAGGATTGGCGAGACCGTATGGGTGGGCAACGTCGAGATTCACACCAAGGCCAGCGACTGGTACCAGCATGGGCACGACCGCGACCCACGCTATAACAATGTCGTGCTGCACGTCGTGGAACAAGCCGACACCGATGTGCAGACGCAGGAGGGGAACTACCTGCCACAACTGTGCATCGAGGTGCCTAAAACGGTTAGCGAGCACTACCGCGAACTGCTCTCTACCGACCACTATCCGCCTTGCTACCAGATTATTCCAAGTCTGACGCCACTGATGATACACGCATGGATGGCGGCCCTGCAGACCGAACGGCTGGAACAGAAGACGGAAGCCATACAGCGGCGGGTGGAACTGGCGGGCGGCTCGTGGGAGGATGCCTACTTCGTGACCCTCGCCCGCAACTATGGCTTTGGTATCAACGGCGATGCATTCGAGCAGTGGGCACAGCACGTGCCACTCAACGTTGTAGGCAAGCACCGCGACGACCTGTTCCAGGTGGAGGCGCTGTTTATGGGCCAGGCCGGACTGCTGCAGCCGGAAGCCATCCCCCCACGCTATCAGCAGGATGCCCTCAACGAGGGCTACTTTGCTCGTCTGCGCAACGAGTATCTCTATCTGGCCCATAAGTTCACGCTGTCACCGATGGACTACTCGCTCTGGCGCTTCCTCCGTCTGCGGCCACAGAACTTCCCCCATGTGCGCATCGCCCAGCTGGCAAACCTCTACTACGAGGGGCGAGCAGGGTTGAGCGCCCTCTTGGAGTGCGACACGCTCGATGCCCTGCGCAACCTGTTGCAGACGCATGTCACCCCATACTGGGAGACGCATTATGTCTTCGGCTCCGAAAGTCCGAAGAACAAGAAGCGGCTCTCAAAGGCGTCGGCCGACCTGCTGACCATCAACACTGCCGTGCCCATGCTCTTCGCCGTCGGGCGTCACCGTCACAAAGAGGAATACTGCGACCGCGCATTCGACTTCCTCGAACAGCTGAAGGCCGAGCAGAACCACATCATCCGCCTATGGCAGGAGTGTGGCCTCGACGTTAAAAACGCCGGCGACTCACAAGCTCTCATCCAGCTCAAAAAGGAGTACTGCGACCGCCGCGACTGCCTACGATGCCGCATCGGCTACGAATACCTGAAAAGAAGTGAACAGAAGTGATTTCACGACTGGGAACAGCGTTATCACGACTGGAAACAGCGTTATCACGTTATGACGTTATAACGTTATAACGACCGGAAACAGCGTAATCACGAAACAAAAAACAAGAAGAGAAAAAACATGAACTACATCTTTGAGACCCACATGGAAGTGCGCGACTACGAGTGCGACATCGAGGGCATCGTCAACAATGCCCAATACGTCCATTACTGCGAGCACACCCGCCACCTGTTTCTCAAGCAGTGTGGACTGAGCTTCGCTGACATGCACCGCAAAGGCGTCGACGCCGTCGTGGCACGCATGCAACTGCAGTTCAAGGCGCCCTTACGGCCCGACGACGAGTTCCGCTCGTGTCTGAACCTCACGAAAGAGGGCATCAAGTACGTTTTCCATCAGGACATCTACCGCTGTGCCGACAACCAGCTGTGCTTCCGTGGACGCATCGAGCTGGTAGCCCTCGTCAACGGACGCCTCGCACCAAGTGAGGACTACGACCGCGCTTTCGAGAAATACATGACCACAATTGAGAATTGACAATTGACAATTGAGAATTATGAATTGAGAATTATGATTAGATTTGTCGTCAGAAGGGGGGGCGAAGAACCACCGTCGGTTTTTTGAAGGGCCATAACTAATCATAATTCTCAATTCAAAATTCTCAATTCTCAACTCTCAATTCTCAATTCGCCTAATTCTCAATTCTCAACTAACAAATAGTCCATGTCTTCCGAAGAAATCTTCTACACCATAGCCTTCACCCGCCTGACAGGTTTCAACAGCCAGACCGCCCAGCTGCTCTACCGCGAGCTGGGGAGCGCCAAGGCCATCTACGACCACCGTTCCGACATCGCCGACATCATCCCCGACTGCTCGCCACGCGTAGTCGAGTCACTACGCAACTGGGATGACGCCATGAAGCGCGCCACCGCCGAGATGACATTCATCGGCCAGCACAAGATACAAGCTCTCACCCTCAACGACCCCGCCTACCCACGGCGACTCGCCGATTGTCCCGACGCACCTATTATTATATACTATCGTGGCACGACCGACCTTAACCAGCAACGCGTCATCAACATGGTTGGCACACGCCGCTGCACGACCTACGGACAGGATTTGGTCCGCCGCTTCATCACGCAGTTGAAAGTCCTCTGTCCGCAAGTACTCATCGTCAGCGGACTGGCCTACGGCATCGACATCTGTGCACACCGCCAGGCACTTGCCAGCGGCTACGACACTGTTGGCGTGCTGGCCCACGGCCTCGACACCATCTACCCTGCCCCACACCGCCAGACAGCGACGGAGATGGTATGCCACGGTGGCCTCCTCACCGAATATGTTACACAGACAGAGCCCATGGCCAACAACTTCCGACAGCGCAACCGCATTGTCGCCGGTGTGAGCGATGCTACCATCGTCGTCGAGTCGGCAGCCAAAGGCGGTGCACTCATCACCGCCCGCATCGCCCAGGATTACGGGCGCGACGTCTTTGCCTTCCCAGGGCCCGTGGGCGCCCCCTACTCCGAGGGCTGCAACAACCTCATCCGCGACAACCGCGCCGCCCTTATCTCCTCGGCCGACGACTTCGTCGCAGCCATGGGGTGGCAGGTAGACGCCCAGCGCGAAAAGGCGAAGGCTGTCGGCATCGAGCGCCACCTCTTCCCCAACCTCTCGCCCGACGAGCAGGCCATCGTCAACCTCCTCTCTACCAACAACGACCTCCAGCTGAACGTCATCAGCGTCCATCTGAACAAACCCATCGGTGCCATCACCGCTCTCCTCTTCAATCTGGAAATGAAAGGCGTGGTAAAACCCCTCGCCGGCGGCACCTACCACCTACTAATGGCCTGACTTGGCGGAAGACTCATTGTAAAAGCGCTCTACATCTCCTCAACTCCTTGCTCCTCCGCTCGGATTTGCCGCTTCGCTCTCCGTTGTAGGGAATCTTGCTTGTCAAATTCCGAATCGGGTGGAACGGCGGCAAAGCCGAGCGGACATGCATGATTCCCTACGCTCACAGAGGTCCAGCGTGGTGAACTGAGTATCTACCGTCTCAATAGATTTTCGAAAGAAACGTTAAATCCGAAAGATTCCCTAACATTTCTTTGCTCAATTTAGTTTTTTTCCCTACCTTTGCAACATCGTCAGTTAGCCCGTAGGGATTCTTGCCTGTCAAGTTCCCAAGGGGCGGCGGGCGGTCATATATATGAGAAAGACGTTTTCGAACGTCTGTCGTTGTGCATCTTGAACTTCGCAACTTCATAGCCACAGCAGACAGATGACAACCGAGACGTCTACGTGGTGCGTATCTATATACCTTATTATTATATAGTTCGTACTGGCGTGGGCTAACTGCGTTGTCTATCCTGTGTGGCGAGGCAATGCGAAGGCCCAAGATGCCAGGATGGGCAGAGAAACAGACACCTACGCCTTTTTTGTATCTATGCCACAACTGAAACCCAAAACATCAAGAACCTGCCGACTCCGGGGTGGCTGTAGGCAACAAAAACAACTGATTTACAATGAAAAAACTGTTTCTAACACTCGTGCTCGCCGTGATGGGTTTCACGGCAGCAATGGCCGACGACGCCACTACGCTCGTCGCAACACTCAGTCACGGCGGGTCCTTGAAAGCGTTCTACGGTGCCGATGCCTTCAAGTCTGCTTACGACGAAGCAACTGACGGCGATGTCATCACGCTATCGGCGGGTAGGTTCAACACATACGATTTTTTGAGAAAGAATATCACCATACGTGGACTCGGGGCTTGGCCTGATGCCAATAATGCGATGACGGTTCTGACGCGCGGTGGAGAAGTTGGCTTTTATATTCAAGACAACGACAATGAACTGACCGTTGAGGGCATTCGCTTTCTCGACCGTGTAACAGTGAGCGTTGAGAGTGGCATGACAGAAGGGACATGCACATTCTCAAAGGTGTATTTTTTAAATGGAAATTCGAGCTATAATAGTTTAGGCGCAAACAAGGAAGTGTTCTTGAAACTTAATAACTGTGCAACCAGATATAATTGCTATATTTATCAAGGTGCATGCAATAATTGCGCGTTTGGACTCTATAATGGTAGTTATAGTAGCGTTAGTAGTTCTACAAGCAACACCCCTATCACCTTCCAAAATTGTGTGTTAAGGGGGTGGAGCAGCCTTACAGAACTTACAGAAGATGTGTTCACCAATTGCTTGATTATCTCTAACAGTACATCGCCTTTAGATGCCACAAATCTTATGACTAACTGCGTTGGATTTTATTGTGGCGAAGTGAAAAATGAGGCCGACGTTGATTTCTTTGCGAACGTAGGAAATTCTACAAACAAGATGGTTGCTGACCGTGCCACTTTCTTCAAGGACGAATCTATACTTATCAAAGATATAACCAATGGCGTGGTAACATCCTACACTGTTTTCGACGACGACCTCAATGCCGACGGCACCGGGCTCTACGAACTCTCTGACGCCGCCAAGCAAATCTACAAGGGCAATGACGGTACGGTTGTCGGCGTGTGGGGTGGTGCTTATCCCTTCAACCTCAAGACCACCAACCCGCGCCTGACGAAGTGTGAGATTGTGCCGCGCGTTGACAGCAGCGGCAAGTTGAGCGTAACCATCGAGGTGGCGCAGTAATGATAGAGTCGATAAAAGCGATTAACATGAGACCAAATCATCTAATTGTTTCACTGCTGCTGCTCGGCCTGTGCAGCATCGCCCGTGGCCAGACTGGCTATTACTGGTTCGACGAGGACTTCGGCGACCGGACGGCGTCGAGCGTCAGCAACGGCACCATCAACGTGGACGTTTCCGGACTATCTACGGGCTTCCACACCCTGCGCTACTTCTACCGTTCGCGCCAGGGTGAACCGTCGTCCACCTACTCGAAGGGCTTCTTCGTCCAGAGAGAGATGAAAGGCGTGAAGGCCGAGTACTGGTTCGACAGCAACTATGCCGGGCGCGTCACCACCTCGACGGTCAGCGGCGCTATGAGCGTCAACGTCTCGACGCTTTCGAACGGCATGCACACGTTGCACTACCAGCAGATCAGCTCTTCGGGCGTGCCGTCGTCCGTCTACAGCCATCCGTTCTTCGTACAGAAGGAGGCCAAAGGCGTGAAGGCTGAGTACTGGTTCGACAGCAACTACGCCGGGCGTGTCAACACGACCACCGTCAGCGGTCCCATCAGCATCGACGTTTCTGCCCTGCCTACAGGCATGCACACCCTGCACTACCAGCAGCTCGACGCTACGGGCGCGCCGACGTCTGTCTACTCCTGCGCGTTCTTTGCCCAGAAAGTGGCCAAAGGCGTGAAGGCGGAATACTGGTTCGACAGCGACTATGCCGGGCGTGTAAATACCACTACCGTCAGCGGCACGATGACCATCGATGCCTCGGCGCTGAAGACCGGCATGCACACCCTGCACTACCAGCAGCTCGACGCTACGGGTGCGCCGACGTCTGTCTACTCCTGCGCGTTCTTTGCCCAGAAAGTGGCCAAAGGCGTGAAGGCCGAGTACTGGTTCGACAGCGACTATGCCGGGCGTGTAAATACCACTACCGTCAGCGGCACGATGACCATCGATGCCTCGGCCCTGAAGACCGGCATGCACGCCCTGCACTACCAGCAGCTCGACGCAACGGGTGCGCCGACGTCTGTCTACTCATGCGCGTTCTTCGTGCAGAAGGAGGTGAAAGCCACGAAAGCCGAGTACTGGTTCGACGGCAACTACGACGCTCGCCGACCGTTAGGCATATCGTCCATGCAGACCATCGACCTCTCTACCCTCAGTGCCGGCTTCCACGCCCTGCACTATCAGGCTCTCTCGTCAGAGGGCACACCGACAAGCGTCTACACGAAGCTGTTCTGGATTCCTGCCAGCGCCGCGCCGATTTCCTCTTACCACTACTGGGTGAACGACCTGACGGACAAGATGAAGTCGGTCACGCTGGCCACTCCCACCCTGCCGTGGAAACTCACAACGGCGTTCGACGTGCCCACAGCACCCATCCGCACGCAGAAGTTCCACTTCGAGGTGCTCGACGACAACACGCCGATGGTCTACGCCAAGAACACGTTCAACCTCGTGCTGGCCGGTACCGACGGCACCAGCACCCGCGTAGAGCACGACTATGTGGACTATCGCACCGGCGAACAGGTCTATGCCAAGCTCCTCGCCCACGGCGAACAGCGGACGGTTGACATCACCGGCTACCTGCAATGGTTCCGCGTCAGCGTGACGCGTGGCGACAGCATCGCCTTCCGTGCCAACCGCAACTGCACGATGCACCTGTTCTCGCCGACTGGCGAACAGCTCTGGGAGGTCAGCGGCGACGCCGCCAAGAAGTGGAACGGAACGCACGCGACACAGAGCGGTTCGTACTACATGGTGCTGCACGACGTGACCGACAGCGGTGCCACCGATGTCATGGTAAGCTACTACTGGGAGGGCACGCCCGCCCTGGACGGCGACGTCAACGCTGACGGCAGCGTCGGCATCGGCGACATCGTGGCGGTGACGAACGTCATGGCTGGCATAACCAACGATGCTGACACCGTGGCCCGTGCCGACGTCAACGGCGACGGCAGCGTGGGTATTGGCGACATCGTGGCCATCACGAACATCATGGCCGGACAGGCGACGGCACGGCAACAGTAGCCGTGTTGCTGACCGGAAAGAAGTAAATGGCAGGGAGTTTGCAGTGGCAAACTCCCCGCTTTTTTTGTCTGCGACGCACGCGAATGGGCGTGAATAGAACGCGAATGGTCGTGAATTATTATTTTCGGACATTTACGTTTCATTCGCGGATATTCGCGTGCGCCGCAGGCAAAAAAAACTAGCGTACGCACATTCTTGTAGAACCATTTGTACAATACCTTTCACCGCCGACGGAACCGTCTGAATGACAGCCGTCTGCGGTGAAGGGTTTAAAGATGAAGATCGGACCCTCTGTAGGGAATCTTGCTTGTCCACTCGGCTTTGCCGCTTGCTACCAGCGGGACGCAAGAAATTCCGAATCGGCAACGGCGGGGAACGGCGCCACGCGGAATAGGCTCATAGGGCTACGACGCGATAGGCGTTGCCGAGGTGCTGGTGGTCACGGGGGATGGCCAGGCGTGTCAGCATGCGGCCGAACGAGGTGACCGACTCCTGGCGCAGCAGCGAGGGGGCGTGGCGACGGAGCATCTCCATGATCTGGGCGGCCGAGAGGCTCTGGTACTGCTCGTCGGCGTTCTCAGGACGGCGGAAGAACTGGCGGAAGAGCTGTTCCAGCGGCGTCAGGCGGTAGTAGGGCTGGTTAGCGCGCTGCATCTCAGCCTCCTCGTCCTTGGTAAACCAATAGCGGGCGCCCGTCTCCACCTCATGGATGAGCTGTGCGTAGAGCTGGTCGTGGTCGATGCCGTCAACGTCGATAGGCCCGTCGGGCTCAATGATGAGGAAGCGGCGCGAACCGGTGCGGTCGGTGAGCACGTGGCGCTCGTTGCTGGTTCCGACGAACGAGGCGATGCGCGGCAGCTGGTTGAAGTTGGTCTTGTAGGCCTTGACGAACGACGGGCGCAGTGTCTGCATCAGCGTCTTCAGGTCGGGCAGCTTCTTGACGGGCAACTTGTCGAACTCGTCGATGTTGATGATGGCGAACTCCACGAGCTTGCGCTCGGCATTGCCCTTCGTGGTGAGTGCAAAGTCGTCAGTGTAGTACTGCTCCAGCGCCTCGGGCAGCAGCTGGTGGAGAAAGGTGCTCTTCTGCAGCCCCTGCTGCGGACTGATGAGCAGCAGCATCACGGCGTTGGCATGGATGGTGTCGAGGCTCAGCCACTGAGCCACCATGGCACGCAGCCAGACGGGCAGCAGGCGGCGGCAGTAGTCGCCCGTGCTGACGCGGCAGGCCAGCTCGTCGAGGCGGTCGTTGCCGTCCCACGTGCCACGCACCTGTGCCAGGTAGTCGGCCACGGGATGGTAGTCGAGGGCCATCGCGCTGCGAATGCGCTGTGTGACAAGGCTTTTCAGACAGTAGACGTGCCCCTCGTCCTGCACCTGGTTCATGATGGTGTTCAGCTGGCGGTCGTCGACGGGGAACCACGGCCCACCGTCGGCACGGCGGCGCATCTCGTAGCTGTCGCGCACCACGTTGTGGCGGAACTCGTAGGTCTGATCCACGTAGGCGGTCATCTCGCGGATGGGGCGCAGGAAGGCCTCCTTGCGCTGTTCGTAACGCGAAGCGCTGTCAGCCGTGTGGGCTTTCTGCGCCAACTCTGCCTGCTGGCGAAGGGCATCGTTCTGCGCTTCAAGGCGGGCGATGTAGGTGTTGCACTGCTGCAACTTCTCAGTAAGATTAAAAATGTTAAGCATAGAAGTAAGAGGAATTATTTGTTTTGTGCCTTATTGGCGATGCAAAGATACAAAACGAAAAGCCCGTTTGCAATACTTTGCATACTCAAATACGAGGGAGAACGGTCAAAAACCTTTTACCGAAGATTCATGGGTCAAAACCATGGAATTAATCGTCTCAAAACGGCAGTTTGCCGTCTGCTGACGTAGGTCGGCAGATCTGCTGACGTTCGTCGGCAAATCTGCTGACCTTCGTCAGCAAATCTGCCGACCTACGTCAGCAGAAAGAAAACCCGCATTTTATGACAATTATTCTTGGTCGTTCGGAAAATATTTCGTACCTTTGCAGCAGAATTACACAACGCGAGAGCCGGGCCAAGGACTCAGCAGCGTAGGCAGGTCTATCCTACTTTACCTCCTCAACTCCACAACTCCACAACTCCTCCAAAACAGAACAAACATGAAGAATCATCACACCATCAAGTACCAGGTCCACCCCACCCCGATGAAAGAGGGTGACACCGTGCAGACCTACCACGTGCGGCGCTCGGTCGCGCAAGTGATTCACACCAACGAGCTGGCAGAGCACATCCAGCAGCACACGATGATCGACCGCGGCCTGCTGGAACTCGTCATGGAAAGACTGAAAACGGAAATCGTCGAGCACCTGCTCGACAACAAGGACGTCCACCTCGACGGCATCGGGCGCTTCAGCCTGAGCCTCGGCACAAAACTGGTGCGCGACAGCGACGACGGCCCCCTGCACCGCAAGACCTACACTGAGCCCGACGCACTGACGGCCCGCGAGGTGGTGGTCGACGGCGTCACCTTCGTACCCGACAAGACGATGCTCAGCCGCCTGCTTGACGGCGCCCAACACTTCGAGCGTGTCAAGCGCGACTACCAGCAGGACATTCCACGTGCCACCCTGCTGACGAAGCTCGCCGACTACTGTGCCACCCACGGCAGTTTTACGCGTAACGCCTTCCAGCGCATCTTCGGCGTCTCCCGCTACCGCGCCCAGCAAATGCTCGACGACCTCGTCGGCGAGCCCTATCCCAAATACTACCGCGTGAAGGCCGGCACCGCCTACATCTACCGCAAGACTGGCACCTGACCGCCAACAATCCCTTCACCGCAACTACCTGCAAAGCAGCACCATTGCCCCAGTGTGAAGGGAGAAACTGCATCGACACAAAAGCAACAGCAACTACATCTGGCATCAGAGTGTTACGGACGAAGAACATGGCTTTCTGGGCGTCGCCATTTACCTTATCGATGATTCTGTGATGGTTAACACAAGGGATTCTGAATAGAATCTCGAAATCTTCAGCAACTTGCTGAAGATTTGCAAACAATGGCCACAGACAAGTAGACAGGCAGGCGCTAAAGCATGGCAGCCACCTTCCTCAAACGTTTCAAGCGTTTCATGAAAGGCTTGTCCTGCTTAATCTTCTGCAAATTGTAGTCGGTCTGCAGGCCCAGCCATATGCTGGCACTCGTGCCAAGCACTGCCTCCAACAGCAGGGCATACTCTATCGTGACAGGGCGCTTCCCATTCAGAATTTCGTTGAAGACGCTGTACGACACGCCCATCTGTCTCGACAGTTCCTTCTGCGTTATTCCCCGAGCCCGTATCTCGTCCTTAATCATCTCGCCAGGATGTATCAGCTCCGAGGAATTAAGGTCATTGGCGAATCTCTTGTTCACAGCCATAGTTATATTTATTTATAGTGGTTTGACAATTCTAATATGTTGCACACAGTGATGACAGACTCATTGCCAGCCTCTTCAATGGAAAATTCAACCCGGTACTGGTCGTTTGCTTTAACAGAGAATCGTCCCTCCTTGTCACCATGTAAAGCCTCAAAGTGCAAAGACTTGAAAGGGAACAACTCCTCTATTCTGCCGGCCTGGCAGAGATACTTGACCGCCTTCTGATAGCCCCTTACTATCTGCGGCTGAAACCGATACTTCTTATTTCGGCATCTGCCAACAGTATAGAGCTCCTCCAGATAATCCTCATTAAATGTGACCTTCATCCGCCGTCATATTTCTTTCGGTGCAAAGGTACAACTTTTTTTTGAAATCCGCAAATTGTCGAATCATTTTTTGAGTATTTGCGACAATCACCCCAAAACTGCGACGGCAGCTACAGTCGCATTGGACTGTAGCTGCCGCTGCTGTTTATAGATGTCGCTGTCTATCAATTACCGGTACGGCTAAGCGACTTGACCTGTATCGTCCACCAGTTTGTGCCCGCCTTCTCTGAATACATGCCCATGCGGAGTGTTCCGTCGGTCACCTTTGCCGTCAGTGTATACTCGTCACTGACTGTGAACTCCGTGCCGATATGTACTGGAATATACAGCATCGTGTCGTTGGCAAAGAGATACACCATATCCATCTGGCCTTCCGTGGCATCTGAAGAGAATCCGCGCCCATCAGTGTAGTATGCATTGGCGTAAAGCTCCACCTTATAGGTGCCGTTGGGGAGTCCCGTCAGTGTCTGCTCCAATACGGTGCCTGTCATATAAACAGCATGGATATAATACTCTGCCAACGGTGTCGTCCGTCCGTCGCTCGTGGTCACCTCCGGAGCCGCCCAGTCAACCATACCGTTGCCACCCCAAGAGCTTGCATCCAGATTCACTTGATCTGTAAATTCAATGCCGCCACTACCACCGATTCCAGCCATGATGTTCGTGATGGCCACAATGTCGCCAATGCCTACCATGCCGTCGTCGTTCACGTCGGCACGCCTTTGTAAGGCTGCATCATTAGCGATACCTGCCATGACGTTCGTCACGGCCACGATGTCGCCGATGCCCACTACGCCGTCGCTGTTCACATCGCCAACGATATCGGTCACCGCTACGAACTGAGCGGTAAAGCTCTTGTTGCCATCGACGGTGATAGTCCGGGGATTATCAATATCCCCGTCGCTCCATTTGGAGAACTCATAGCCCGCATTGGCGATGGCGTTGAGTTCTACAGTAGCGCCTTTGGCGTAGGTACCACCGCCAGTCACCGTACCACTACCCGAAGGCGTGACGGCAGTGGTGATGGTATAGGTTTCTGACGTGGCACCCGTCACCGTCTTTTTGAGGCGGTTGCCAAGGGCATCGTAGGTATAATTCACTGTTACACCGTTTTCATACAGCACCTTTACTAACCGGTAGTTGCTGTCGTAGGTGTAAGTCTGGGCAAATGTCTGCAGGGTTGCAAACAGGAGTGCCAGGGTATAAAATAATCTTCGTTTCATATTCATTTCTACTTTTTTGTTCCTAATTGTTCCATTTTATTCAGGCCTTGCTCAATTTCCTCTTCTGTCGGCAGCTTGTCTTGCAGTTCTTCGGGCAATTGTTTTCGGGTCAGTTCGTACTCAGAGACACCAATGGGCGTGCTAATACGCGACAGGGCATAGCGTGCCATGACGGTGTTTTTTTCCTTGCATATCAACAAACCAATTGCAGGACTTTCCACCGGTGTGTTCAGTAACTCATCAACCATCGCCGTATAGCCAGCCAACTGTCCGATGTCGGGGAAGTCGAATTCCGTCACCTTCACCTCGATAACACAATAGCGATGGAGAGGGACGATGTAGAACAACAGGTCTACATATTTATCCTTTCCTCCTGCCGACAGACGATACTCGCGGCCAACAAATGAGAAACCTTTGCCCAA
This sequence comes from Prevotella sp., assembly GCA_017417465.1. GTDB lineage: Bacteria > Bacteroidota > Bacteroidia > Bacteroidales > Bacteroidaceae > Prevotella. The sequence continues at coordinate 50,622 of JAFPZD010000083.1, forward strand.
CTCCAACAGGAACTGGGTCAGCTTGCTCGTCAATTCGTCCTTAAGTTCCTTTTCAGAGTACTCCTCGTTCAACTGGACAAACTCAAAGCGGTACGGGTCTTTGAAATACTCCTGCGCCAAATCGCCCTCAGGTTTCGGCATGGTCGTAGCAAAGTTGGTGAGTGCCGCCCCCTCACGCTCATAGAGGTCAGTAGAAAGGAAGTTCACCAGCATACCGCGCCCCCAGTTGTTCTCAATGGTCTTACGGACGAAGAACAGGGCTTTCTGAGCATTGCCATTCACCTTATCTATGATTTTCTGATGATGCGTCCAAGGTATGCTGAACAGCAGTTCCAAATCGTCGGCAAGTTGCCGACGATTTGGATCATCGGTTTTCCCAACTAGTTGTTGGGAATTTAACAAATCGAATTCGTCCACATGTTGTGGATGGTTTACTTCCTCGGAATCGTCGGCAAGTTGCCGACGATTTGACAATAGCGGTTTATATAGTCTATAAAAATATGTAGCATATTTAAGACTAGTTGGTGCAAACCCTTTTTTCTTGTTCAGAGCCAGCGACAAATCACGGCTCAGATTCTCGTAGAAGTGCGAGCCGTAGCGGTTGTCGTACTGCCGCTCGGTGATGTCCTTGCCGACGGACCAGTAGAAGCGTAGCATCTCGCTGTTCACCTTCACCGCCGCCTTTATCTGGCTTTGGCGGTAACGGCTGCTCAGCTCCGTTATCCAGGCAAGGTATTCTTTATCTATGGTTTTTATCGGTTCCATATCTTGCTCATTTTATATCACGTTAAAGTGGAGTCGAAGGTAATAGTCTAGATAAATGTCTGCAAGGTTGCAAACAGAAGATATATATATATAATAATTGATGTCCCATAATTGCAATACTCTTATTTGATTTACATCTATGCTTTTATGAAACTTATTTGACCAATGGACCTAATACAGCATCCCACATACTATCAAGACCATCGCCCACTTTTTGGCTACCTTTATAAAGCCATCCGCCATTTTCATTTTGCCTATCAATAAAGTCAACAAAGCCATCGGATTGCTTGGCATTTTGAACAGCTTTATAACCATCTTGCGCAAGAACAACGACAGTGGCTACGATACCAACGCCCAAACCTACAGCTCCAATAGTTGAACCTACACTCATGCCTCCAGCACTTGTTGTTAATGTTGTAGAAGTTGTTGATACGGCTGTTGAGGATGTTGTTGCAACACTTGTTGAACTAGTCACTGCAACAGAAGAGGATGACGATCCCCAACCAGCAATAAGGGCATCTGCAGCAGCTTTGTCTTTTGCCACCTCTGTAGCAATATATGTTTTGGTTGCGGTACTCATACCATATTGAGTTCCGACAGAAGTAACAGTTTTCACTCCTTGATATATTTCGTAACCAGCTTTCATCGTTTCCAAAGCTTCTCCTCTCGGATCAATTCCCATTATCGGATTATTATCCGCATACGGATACAGATTCGTGCTCCAGATGGGATCCTCGCTGAGGAAGCGGCCGATGGTGGGGTCATAGTGGCGGGCACGCATGTAGTACTGATGGTCGTTAAGGTACATCACCCCGTATTTGCCGACATACTGGAAGGGGTTGTAGTTGGAGTCGCCAGCGGGCTCTTCTTTCTGCGTCACCTTGCCAAACTCGTCGTACTGGTATTTGTGGGTGATGTTGCCACTCTCATCAACGATGGCGACGACGGAGCCACGGAAGTCAGTGACATAGTAGCTTACTTTACTCCCTACGACACGAGCCTCCAGACCCAGGCCGTAGATATACGTGGCGCCGCTCTTTGAATCAGAGAGCACGTTGCCGATGCCCAGCGGGTCGGTAGTAAACGTGATGTTACCGTATGAAGCGATGAGTCCTAACGGGTCGTAGGTAATGTTGGTGGAACCGGCACGTGTCAGGCGGTCAAGCTTATCCCAGCTATAAGCCTCGCTGCCGCGCTTCGTCGTGTTACCGTTCTCATCGAAAGAGAAACTGATGTCGCCGGCTTTCGTGATGCGGTTGGCAGTGTTATAAGAGTAACTAACATCCTCATTCGACAGGAGAATGTCACCGAACGGTTCCTGTTTGGTCTGCTTTGTGATGTTACCCACCTTATCGAGGGTGTAGCTATAGCCAGCCACCACCGTTCCATTGCTTAGCTTTGTCTGCTTGCTTGTCAGGCGTCCAGCAGAGTCGTAGCCGAATGTGGTGGTCATCACGCCGTTGTAATCCACCGTTGAGAGCTGGCTATCTTTGCGGTAGGTATAAGTGATGGTCTTGCCGTTGAACTTCACAGTAACCAAACGATTCAGCTTGTCATAACCGTAGGTCGTGCCGTTAATGCTCTTCACGTTGCTATTATCATCATAAGTGTAAGTAGCGTCACCGGCACTCGTGATGCGGTTGAAACCATCATAGCCGAAGGAGATAGACTTGCCATTACCTGATATGGACTTCAGGCGCAGCTTGCTGTCATAGCTGTAGTCGTTCACGCCGTCGCTGGTCACCCGGCCTAGATCGTCGTACTCGTAATTGAGCCTTGTGCCGTCAGATTTCTTAAACGTTGCGAGCGTACCGTCCTCATTATAGGCATAGCTTCTGGTGGCACCTTCGAACTCTACGGACTTCAGCCTGTCGGTGTCAAAGTCATATTCCAGCGTCGTCTGCTTGTTCTTGGCATTGGTGATGGTGGTTAGGTTATCGTTCTTATCGTAGCCAAAAGTGGTTGACTTATTTGCCGCGTCTGTCTCGGTTATCAGGTTGTCGTTATAGTCATAGTCATAGCTGTAGATATTACCCAAAGCATCCTTAATACTTGTCAGACGTCCGGCAGCGTCATAGGTTGGAACAGTGACGAGACTGCCTGGCAGCGTTATCTTGTTCAGGTTGCCATAACCGTCGTAGCCGTATGACACGCTGACGCCCTCTCCATTGGTAACCTTCGAGGGGGTACCATTGCTGTTGCGATCAATGCTGGTATATACTCCACTGATGGGTGACTGAACCTTCGTCAGGTTGCCGTTGGTATAAGTGTAGGTCGTTACATTACCCATCGGGTCGGTCATCTTCGTTATGTCATTCAGGGTGTTGTACTCATACTTCGTGCTCAGCGTCTTACCGTCGCCCGATACGTCTACTTGCGTGACATTACCCTTATCATCGTATGCAATATTGCTAATGTTCATGCTGTTGGTCGTTATCTTCTGTGGCAAATGCTGCATGCCAGTAGTACCATAAGGTTTAATGGTAACGTTCATGGACTCTGGCCCAGACATACTGGTCATTACATTGTTGGCATTATAGGCGTAGTTGTATGTTGACGTACCATTGGCTCGACTCACCTTAACCTCAGAATCTGTTGAAACGGAACTGTCGTAGTGAGAAGTGACGTTGACGGTCGTTTTGCTGTCGCCATTCTCTGTCTTTGTCAAGCGGTAATTTTTATCATGGTATGTATTGTTGATATAGTTGCCGTTAGGCAATTTAATCTGAGTCAACAGTTTGGAGGTACTGACCTTAGAGCTGTTCCCATAATAATATTGCGTATCATTTTCCTTTGCATCCTTAAAGCCAGAAAGCTGGTAACGTCCGGTTGTGCTATTTAATTGATATCCGAAAACTATAGTACGTCCTAATGGGTCGATAATTCTGTTTATAAGATTCGCTCCTTCCACACTCATATATTTGAACGTCAGACTGCGACCATTACCGTCGCTGACGGTGCTGATGCGGGGCTCACTATTCTTCCCGGTCTCGTAACTGACGGTCAGGGTGTTATTGTTGCGATCGACAACCTTTGTCAGGTAAGAGACGCCGGCATAATAGTTCCCAAAAGTATATGTTACCTGCGACTTAGTCTTGATGGTATAAGTATTGCCGCTTTGCGTCATCTTATCATATACGCCCATAGAAACAGGCTCCCATGTTGAACCGCTCTTCGCATAGACATCAATGGTGCCGCCGCCCCAATGGACAATAACATAGTCGTCAACTTTGGTGATAAACGTGTGGTAGGTGTGGGTCCATCCGTCTGACAGGGGAAGATAAGCCTCGCGAGAACTGCTTTCACCGTAGAACATGCCTGGCAGTGTTGTATTATAACTATTGTACGCGTGAGTGAATTCGAGGGGCACCACGCCGTCGAGTGTAAAGCTCGTTTTCGTATAGTGCTGGAAATTGCCCATCTGCAAACCCGGACTCATAGAAATAGTCTTCATCGTGGTGTTCAACGGCTGGAAGTAGTCGGTGTCGCTTGGCTTGGGAATGCCAACCTTGTTCATAAGGCGGTAGAGCATGAGGATTGCTTCGCCACGCGTGCAAATGGCAGACGGCCGGAAGGTTGTGTTCGTGGTGTTGACGATGCCAAGGCTGACGGCTTTACGTAAATAGCCCTTTAGACGGGGCTGAGTGTCCAGCGACGAAAGGTCAGTGAACGATAAAGACGTGCTAGACATATCGGGCTGCTGATTGAATGCTTCCATCAGGGCCTTCAGCACATGGATGCGTGGCATCTCCTCGGTAGGATCGAACGTCAGGCGATTGCGGTCGAAGGGTGTTACGCCATCGCCATACTCCAGGTAGAGCAGGGCTTTGACAGCGCGGTAGTAATAGGTGCCCACATTCAGGTCGTAGACACTGGGGTAGTTGTCCGAAGGCACTGTCGATGGCACAGCCGACTCGCTGCCGTATGCCCCATAGAAAGCCATCTTCGCTAAATGCTGACGTAGCAGCGAGTCGCTTGTCATAGCTGCACTAACCGTGCTGCCCTCAATAATACTTCTTTGTGATAGGTAAGTGACGGCTTGCTCCAACTCATCGTCGCCACCAGTGGAACTGGACGAAGTGGTGAAATACCATGTAGAACCCGTAGTTGTCGTCTTTCCATCATAGGCATCAACCTTCCAGTAATACTTGGTATTTCCATCAAGTGATAACGTGTAGCTCTTATTTTGAGTCGTATATTTAGACCAGCTGGAGGTTGATGTCCCACAATAAAGATAATATGTCAAAGCGTCTCCGTCAGGGTCACTGCAAGTCCATGAAAAAGTTACATTTTTACTGACGTCCGTTGCCGCTTTTGCAGGATAGGTATAAGAAGGTGTTGAAGGAGCATTATTGGCTGGTGCTTCGGTAGTAAATTGCTTGATATCACCGTAATCTTCACCCTCAGAATTACTAGCATATATTCTGAAGTAGTATGTTGTGCCTGATGACAGGTCTGAGACCTCAGCAGGGAATTCTGCGCTAATGGTTTTACTAATGGTTCTTGCCGCCGTCTTTTTGTTTAACGAGTTTCTACTCGTACCATACAGGTAATAGTAAGTGGTTTCCGCACCATTTGCATTGACACTACCATTAAGCTGTGCGGTTGTTTCATAAACCTTTGTAGCTTCGTGGGTAGTAGCAGTTGGACGATAAATGCCTGCTCCTGTTATATATATAGTTCCACCAAAGAACTTTTGGCCGTCAGACTTTATCATAAATATTCGGAACGAACGACTACCGCTAAAATTACCCACATTTGCCACTACATCAACGTGGTCTGTGGTAGAATTAGATATATAGAAATATTTATAATATAAAATATCGTTTCCCACCTCATGGGCATAAGCGTATCCTGATTGGTTTGCATTAAAATACTGCGATCCGTCGTCTTTTTTAAGTCTAAAAGTGATCGTTCCATCAGAAGTATGTCCAAACACTGTTGCTTTGATGACACCATTGGTATAGTTCGTTAGCGTGTTTGTAACAGTTTGGGTATTGGTGTCAATGAGAAAACTTTGGGTTGTACCTGATCCAGTACTGGTCCATTCTGTTCCCATCTCAGGCCTATAAGTATACGACCACGAATCAGCTAGTAGCTGACCAGTCAGCATTGCAAAAAGTAGCGTCAATAACGTCCGTACTCTCCCTTGTTTTCGAGTTGACAGAGGCAACACTCCCATTACTCTCCGTCGAATTGTTTCGGTTAGTTTAATCTTCATAATCATTTGGTTTTATTTGTTTCAGTTTTTTGTTTTAGGTCATTGCTGTTGCCGTACTCTGCCGGCGTAAAAGCGAGTGTCACACGGGAAGAACACCCCCGAGTTGCGACACGATGCGGAAAAGGTACGAATAATTTTTCATTCCACCAAACATTTTTGGAGGAAAATGAGAAGCGCGCAGGCAACTCTTTGAACAGGAGGCACCCACGATGGTGGAGACAATAGGACTGTAGGCAGAAACGACGAAAGGAATCGCTCAATGGGTGAAACGACGGCCGTTCCACTTCAGCGTTTTCTGCTTCGGACCGGTTTCATACCACAGTGTGACAGTGATGTCCTTGCCAGTACGCGGCAACGAGTAGCTGGCCAAGACATTGTCTTCCGAATGATAGATAATGTCAACGCCGGTGTCATCACAGTTGGTCATCTTCTTCGTGGCATTGTCGTAGCGCCAGAAGATGAGGCCGTCATACTGGCCCATTCTGTACTTGCCATCTGAGAAGCATGCCACGTTGTAGGCAAACAGCTTGTGCTTTCCATCTGCTTCGTTCCAGTAGCACATTTCTATCCTGCACAAGTCGTTATCGGACCTGCTCTCATAGACCACGTAGCCGTTTCGCTCGTCGATGGTGAGCGTCACATGCTCTGCCTGTGGAAGGCCCTTAAGGTGCTGGTCCCATGCATAACCGACGGCATTAAACGCTTCATCGACATCGACTTCCTCCTCGTCATCATCATCGCGAGAAGAAAGGAAGGCCGACACAAAGTCGCTAATGGTTGGCTTGGCACCTTTATAGTTCACACGGATGGCATCCTGTGCCGCCAGCGCCAGCGTGCAACAGGTGAAAATGACTGCTAATAGACTTCTTTTCATACTCATCAAGGTTTTAAATGGAACAATAGCACATTCAGCTTGCAAATATACAAAGTTTTTTTCAATACCGAAACACTTTTCGACAAAAAACTGTCCTATTCCTCACATCCGTCAGTAAAAAGGGCGTACACGTAGCAGAAAAAGCAACTTTTTCCTTGGCTGTTTGGAAAAATATACGTACCTTTGCAGCAATCACCGTGGAGCATTGAACATTGAACATTGAGCATTGAACATTGAGCATTGAACATTAAATGAAAATAGGTAACATAGATTTTGGCGAGCGTCCCGTTTTCCTTGCGCCGATGGAGGATGTCACTGACATCGGGTTCCGCCTGCTGTGCAAACGGTTCGGAGCGGCGATGGTCTATACTGAGTTTGTCAGTGCCGAGGCACTGGTGCGCGACGTGAAGTCCACCGTTCGTAAGCTGCAGATCAGTGACGAGGAGCGCCCCGTCGGCATTCAGATTTATGGTCGCGACCTCGATGCCATGGTCGAGGCGGCCCGTATCGTCGAGGCGGCTGGCCCCGACATCATCGACCTGAACTTTGGCTGTCCTGTGAAGAAAGTGGCGGGCAAGGGCGCCGGAGCGGGCATGCTGCAGAAGGAGAACCTGCCAAAGATGCTCGAGATTACACGCCAAGTGGTGCAGGCCGTCAGCGTGCCCGTCACTGTGAAGACGCGCCTGGGCTGGAACCATGACCAGCTCATCATCACCACACTGGCCGAACAGCTGCAGGACTGTGGTATCCAGGCGCTGACCATCCATGGCCGCACCCGTGCCCAGATGTACACCGGCGAGGCCGACTGGACACTCATCGGTGAGGTGAAGCGCAACCCGTGCATCCACATCCCCATCATCGGCAACGGCGACATCAAGTCGCTCAGCGATGCCGACCGTGCCTTCGACACCTACGGCGTGGATGCCGTCATGGTGGGGCGTGCCACCTTCGGTTGCCCCTGGCTCTTCTCACGTAAGGAGCTGACGCTCGACGAGAAGATCGACACGCTGGAGGAACTGCTACGTATCAACGTGGAGCGCATCGACGAGCAGCGGGGCATCCTGCACACTCGCCGCCACCTGGCAGCCACGCCCGTCTTCAAGGCCATTCCAAACTTCCGACAGACGCGCATCGCCATGCTCCGTGCTGAACGGATGGACGACCTGCTGCGCATCATCGAGGAGACGAGGAAGCTTTTGAGTTAGGAGTTAGAAGGAGTTAGAAGGAGTTAGAAGGAGTTAGAAGTCGATTGATAAAGAGTGAAACAGATAAAACAAATCAAACGAAATAACGACAATGAAGAAACAACTACTGACACTGATGGCCACACTGGTAGTAATGACCACACAGACCACACTCGCCCAGAGCAAGCTCTATCCACAGCACTTTGACCTGGAAGAGGTAACCCTGCTCGACGGCCCCATGAAGACGGCCATGGACCTGAACCTGAAGGTGCTCATGCAGTATGACGTCGACCGGCTGTTGACACCTTACGTGCGCCAAGCCGGCCTTGCCACCACCACCGACCAGTCGTCGCCCTACTACCAGTGGATGACGAAGCACCCAAACTTCAGCAACTGGGGTGACGCCTCGTTCGACCTCAGCGGACACGTCGGTAGCCACTACCTGTCGGCCCTTGCACTGGGCTATGCCGCCTGCCACGACGCGGACATGAAAGCCCAGCTGAAGCAACGTTTGGACTACATGGTCAGCGTCATGAAAGACTGTCAGGATCAGTATGACACCAACACGCAGGGACTCTACGGCTTCATCGGCGGACAGCCCATCAACAGCGACTGGACAGCCCTCTACACCGGTAACATCGCGCCACTGAGGAACCACGGTGGATGGGTGCCCTTCTACGTGCAACACAAAATCCTGGCCGGTCTGCGCGATGCCTACATCTACGGCGGCAACGAGGTGGCCAAGGAGCTGTTCCACAAGCTGGCCGACTGGAGTGTCAACGTCGTCAGCAAGGTCAGCGACAGCAATATGCAAACCGTGCTCGACATTGAGCACGGCGGCATGAACGAGTCGATGCTCGATGCCTACCAACTGTTCGGCGACGAGAAGTACCTCAATGCCGCCAAGAAGTACACCCACCGCACGATGCTCAACGGCATGCAGTCGCTCAACACCACTTTCCTTGACGGCAAGCATGCCAATACGCAGGTACCTAAATATATAGGTATGGAGCGAATTGGCGAACAGGGCAACGCCCAGTATGTCACCGCAGCCAAGAACTTCTGGCAGGACGTGGCTACGAACCGCACCGTCTGCATCGGTGGCAACAGCGTCAGCGAGCATTTCCTCGCCCGTGCCAATGCCAACCGCTACATCGACCATCTTGACGGCCCGGAGACGTGTAACTCGAACAACATGTTGAAACTGTCGGAAATGATGGCCGACCGCACTGTCGTTGCAGGAGACTTGCAATCCGCTGCCAAGTATGCCGACTTCTACGAGCAGACAATGTGGAACCACATCCTCGCCACACAAGACCCTCAGACGGGCGGCTACGTCTACTTCACCACATTGCGCCCACAGGGCTACCGCATCTACTCACAAGTGAACCAAGGCATGTGGTGCTGCGTGGGCACCGGCATGGAGAACCACTCCAAGTACGGCCACTTCATCTACACCCACAACGGTGAAGAGACGCTCTACGTCAACCTCTTTGTGCCATCGCAACTCGAGAGCGACGCCTTCGTCATCAAGCAGGAGACCAATTTCCCCAACAGCAACACCACCGAGCTCACCATCGGCAAGGCTGGCCACTACACCATCGCCATTCGCCACCCGGCATGGGCTGGTAAGAACTTCACCATCGACCTCAACGGTACGACGCTCGACACGAGTTCCCTCGAGATGGGCAAGGCCGGCTATTTCAGTGAGACGCGCGATTGGGCCGTGGGCGACAGGATTCTCATCACCCTGGACCCACAGCTGCACTACGAGACATGTCCGGGCTATGAAGACTATATCGCCTTTAAGTATGGTCCCATCCTACTCGGTGCACAGACCACCGCCGCCAAGCCCGACGAAGCTGAGGGCACAGGGCTCAGCTACGAACGGCTGCAAAACGAGTATGCCGGCAGCGGGCGCATGGACCATGCCCCCGGCTCCATGGCCTCGGCCAAGAGCCTCATCGACGCGCCGCTGCTCATTGGCAACCGTGCCGATGTGCTCAGCCGCATCCAGCGTCTGCGTTCCATCGACCTGAGCTTCATCATCGACGTCAGCCGCCCGGAGGTGAGCACCTACAAGTGGACAACGCTGAAGCTTGTGCCATTCCATAAGATTCACCACGCCCGCTACATGTGCTACTGGTATCAGCAGACGGCTGAAGCCTTCGCACAAAGTGACATGGCCCAGACGGAGGCACAGAACGAAGCGCTTATCACACGCACCATCGACTTCGTTGCCCCCGGCGAACAACAGAGCGAGGCCGGCCATGAGTATAACTATTCCTCGGACAGCAGCACAGGCACCTACAACGGTGAGCGCTACCGCGACGCACAAAAAGGCGGCTATGTCGAGTATGCCCTCTACAACACCCGTGGTGTCACCGACAGCCTCTCCATTCTCTGTCGCTTTACTACGGCCGACCGTGGACGCAAGGCCTCGCTGCTGGTCGACGGTCAGAAGATTGTCGACATCACTATCCCTTCAAGTGTGAAGAACGCCGACCAGAATGGCTTTTATAATATTGAGTACCCCATTCCAGCTGGGCTGGCGAAACAGGCTGACGGCACTGCCAAGGCAAAGTTCACCGTGCGCCTCGCGGCAGACAAGGGCACACTGAACCCCGGCCTCTACTACTTGAGACTGATGAGCGGCTACGACGCCACGGCCAAAGCCTACCGCTTCGTCTGCTCGGAGTGGACGACGGGCGACGCCAACCGCATTGCTGCGTCTAACATCACCTACGACACAGAACGTAACATTCTGCACGCCCGTAGCCGCGGCAATAACAACATCGCGCTGATGCTGCGCTACCAGGACTGCGACTACGACATCGCAGCCAACCAGACCTACCTCGTCGTGCGCGGCACCAGCCTCAGCACTACCAACAGTCACTCCTACCTCTGGTGGCTCAACGGCTCGAACCACGGCACACAGGTGGCACCCACCGCCGTACGCACCATTAATGTCGGCGACACACAGCAGACGGTCATTGCCTGGAACATGGCCACCAGTGGCATCTACGAGAACTTCACCGGCGACCGTCCTAACGTCTGTCTCGGACAGACCATCTTCGGACTCACCTCGTCGGCTTCCGACGGCAGCTGCGACATCTACGATATCAACTTCGCTACCAGTGTTGACGACTACATCGACCTGTCTACGGCACTCCGTGGCGACGTGAACAGCGATGGACTGGTAGGCATCGGCGACATCGTGGCCATCACAAACATCATGGTCGGTATTACCAACGACATTCCCCTTTTTCGCTCCGACGTCAACGGTGATGGCCTGGTGGGCATCGGAGACATCGTCGCCATCACCAACATCATGGCAGGGCTTTTATAAGGAAATGAGTTAATAGCCAGCAACGAACGCATAGTCATCCACTGACAATGGAGAACAGCAAGCTGCCCAAAGTGCTGCAGGACGAAGTGCAGTATCAGGACCTGTTTTTCTATCAGAAGAGTGAGGTTCTCTATGCCCTCACCTACCACTTTGCCAAGCGGTTCCTTCCTACAAAAGGCGACCGCACCGTAGACCAAATGATTCAGGCTGCCCGCTCAGGCAAACAGAACATCGTAGAGGGCTTTGCCGACGGCATGACCTCAACAGAGCTACAGTTGAAACTGCTCAACATTGCACGCTCGTCGCTGAAAGAACTGCGTGCCGACTACGAGGACTATCTCAACACCCGGCACCTTTCTTACTGGCAATCATCCCACCCACGCTATGACCAGATGCTCGACTTCTGTCGGAAGCATAACAAGGTGAGCGACTACGAGCCTTTCTTCGACCGTTGGAACGACGAGGAGCAGTGTAACATCGCACTGACTCTGCTCCACATGACCGACAAAATGATGAAGACCTACCTCAGCGGTTTGGAACAGCAATTCGTCACTCAAGGCGGCATCCGGGAACGCATGTACGCAGCCCGAACCGGCTACAGGAAAGGTCTCGACGACGAACTTCAGCGCCTGCGCGACGAGAACAAAAGCCTACGCCAGCAGGTCCCCATCCTCGAACAGAGAATAGAGCAGCTCCTCGCTGAGAAGCGCCACCTCGAAGTTCTATTGGAGCAGGAAAGACGGAACCGCCAAAGAGAGCCCTAAGAGGGGCTAGCATGACTAGTGAAGCTAGTTATGACTAGTGGGACTAGTGGGACTAGTAGAACTAGTGGAACTAGTAGAGCTAGTTAAACTAGTAAAACTAGTGAAACTAGTAAAACTAGCTGGAGACCCAAAGATAATGAAAAAAAGTAAAAGCGCAAAACTTTCGGCGGAATAATTTGCGTATGTCAGGAAATAGTTGTAATTTTGCAGCAATCTATAGTACTACTTACTAAAATTATACAATTAATGAAGAACATCAGTCTTGACATTACGAAGGCGTCGTGCTTCCTGAAGCAGGACGCAGTAGCGGCTTTTGAGCCGAGAGTGAAAGCAGCACAGCAGGCACTGGAAGCAGGAACCTGCCCAGGTAACGACTTCTTGGGATGGCTGCACTTGCCGTCGGAAATCACGCCGGCATTTATCGATGAGATTCAGCAGACGGCCAACGTACTGCGCGAGAACTGCGAGGCCATCGTCGTGGCTGGCATCGGCGGCAGCTATCTGGGAGCGCGTGCCGTCATCGAAGCCCTAAGCAATTCGTTTGGTTGGCTGAAGAACACGAAGCCCGTCATCCTCTTCGCCGGCAACAACATCGGCGAGGACTACCTCTCGGAACTAACCGAATACCTGAAAGACAAGAAGTTCGGTGTCATCAACATCTCAAAGAGCGGCACCACGACGGAGACCGCCCTCACCTTCCGCCTGCTGAAGAAGCAGTGCGAAGCACAGCGTGGCAAGGACGAGGCTAAGAAGGTCATCGTCGCCGTCACCGACGCTAAGCGCGGTGCTGCACGCACCTGCGCCGACAAGGAGGGCTACAAGTCGTTCATCATTCCCGACAACGTCGGCGGCCGTTTCTCGGTGCTGACGCCCGTGGGTCTGCTGCCTATCGCCTGCGCCGGTTTCGACATCAAGGCGCTGGTCGAGGGTGCCCAGGATATGGAGAAGCTGTGCGGCAAGGACGTGCCGTTCCAGGAGAACCCTGCCGCCCAGTATGCCGCCGTACGCAACGCCCTCTACGAGAACGGCAAGAAGATTGAGATTATGGTGAACTACCAGCCGAAGCTTCACTTCATGAGCGAGTGGTGGAAACAGCTCTACGGCGAGTCCGAGGGCAAGGACAAAAAGGGCATCTTCCCCGCCAGTGTCGACTTCACTACCGACCTGCACTCCATGGGCCAGTGGATACAGGACGGCGAGCGCAGCATATTCGAGACCGTCATTTCGATAGAAGAGCCCGAGCGGAAGCTTCTCTTCCCTGAAGACGAGGAGAACCTCGACGGTCTGAACTTCCTGGCCGGCAAGCGTGTTGACGAGGTGAACAAGATGGCTGAGCTTGGCACACGCCTGGCACACGTCGACGGTGGTGTGCCCAACATCCGTCTCAGCGTCCCCCGCCTGAACGAGTACTATCTGGGCCAGATCATCTACTTCTTTGAGATTGGCTGCGGCATCAGTGGCAACGTCCTTGGCGTGAATCCCTTCAATCAGCCCGGCGTAGAGGCTTACAAGAAAAACATGTTTGCCTTGCTCGACAAGCCCGGCTACGAGGCAGAGTCGAAGGCCATCAAAGAGCGGCTGGAGCGTGAATAGTGAAGTTTTTGCTACCGCTATAAGAAACTATCATGGAAAGCACGACTTTGGGGCACTGCGTCCCAAGGCCGTGCTCTTCGACATGGACGGCGTGCTTTACGACTCCATGCCCAACCATGCCGTTGCATGGCAGGAAGCGATGGCACAGTTTGGCCTCACCATGTCGGCCCAAGACGCCTACATGACCGAGGGCCAGCGAGGCACCGACACCATTCGCCAGCTGGTACGTCAACAGCGAGGCACCGATATCAGCGAGGCCGAGGCTCAACGGATGTACGACGAAAAGTCGCGCCGCTTCCATGCCCTGCCAGCTCCGCCACTGATGCCAGGCATCATCGGCGTAATGGAACAGATCACGGCAGCCGGCTGGCAGGTGGGTGTGGTGACAGGCAGCGGTCAGCGTCCCCTTTTAGAGCGGGTGCTACGCGACTTTGGTGCCTTCGTGACACCTGCCCACATGGTAACGGCCTACAACATCAGCCGGGGCAAGCCGGCCCCCGACCCCTACTTGGCGGGACTCCGCATGATGGGTGACCTCCAGCCACAAGAGGCCGTCGTCGTGGAGAATGCTCCCCTGGGTGTTCGCGCCGGTGTGGCTGCCCGCATCTTTACCATTGCCGTCAACACCGGTCCCCTACCCGACCGTCTGCTGGCGGAGTCAGGTGCTGACTTGATATTCAAGTCTATGGAATTACTCAACAAACATTGGAAACAAATTTGGGCCACATGAAAAACGATGAGAAGTGGCAATTGCGCTACAATGAAGTAATGACGTTTATGGAAAGGCATAAACGTCGCCCCTCCAAACACAAAGAGGAAGACCTCGTCATGGTGGATTGGATCAAGTACAATAAAAGACGCCTTGCACAGGGACGGATGGACGAGGTGCGAGCCGAGAAATTCAAGCGGCTGTTGCGGTTAGGCGAGAGCATGACCCGCATGAACCAATATGGCTACATAGAAGACAAACGGCGACGCCGTATTCTCGGCATCCAACATATCCACACCGAAGAGTTTACGGAGTAACAACGTCGAACAGCTCTTCATCGAGCTTCACATTGACACCGCCCTGGTGGTCGACAGAAAGCACCAACGGAACATCGTCGCCATCTGACATCTCAGGGTGACTGATAGACACGGTGAAATCGACAGTGGCACCGTCTGAACCCAGGAAGTAGATACCAGTGAGCAGACCATTGCGCCAATAGTCCTTGTCGAGATGGGAGCGAAACGACGCCTTGCTGAACGAGCGGCTGAAAAAGGGCGTGCCATCGGGCGTACCGATGTAGACCGACACGCGGTTGTCGACGTATTTCTGGCCATAGTCGTTGGTCACCATAGGCAAGCTGTCAACGGGCTCACGGCGAATTTGCACCCGGTAAGGCCTACCGCCCCACTTTATATCGGCATGCTCCTCGGTAGCAGGCATGGCAATTGGTGCCTGCGGCTTCGGCGGCACGAAGTCGGTGGTCAGTATATTCTCGTCAGCAGACTTTTTGTCTTTGCAGGCGCCCAGCATCATGATGCCAGCAGCCATCAGTAAGTACAGTATTTTATTCATTGCGGGTGCAAAGTTACGACTTTTTTTTGAAACAGCCAAAAAAAAGCCCCCTATTCACATAGAGGACATTTTTAGTTATCTCTTTAATACTTTTTACTGTTTAAAAGAGCCTTACTACCTTAGAAGTGAGACGCGCTCGTCTCTGTTCAAAAACACTATGTTAACCTAAATCACTATGAAAAATTATCTTATTGTTTCTGTGTCCGATCTGCTGGGCGCGCTCTGTGAGGACCTTCTTTCATGCGCTTCTCTTGGTCGCTCTTGTAAGCCTTAAACTGCTCCTCGGTCATGATTTCCTTCAGGGCGTTGTCGTACTCCTCCATCTGCTTCCTCATTTCCAAGCGGCCATTGTCGCGTGCGCCTTTTTCCATACGGGGACGGTCAGGGCGTTTCATGCCGTCCCTCTCCATACGCTGGGGACGCTGACCCTCGTTCAGGCTGTCTTTCTTCATGGGCTGACGACCTTCGGGCCTCATCTGCGGACCGCGATGCTGACGCATGCTCCGCATCTGTTCGCTCCTCTTTTTATTCAGCTCCAGCACCTTGGCAGCCTGTTCTTCGTTCAGACCATAGGTCTTCACCATGTCGTCAGTACGCTTCTGAATCATCTGCTCAGGGTTGAACTCTCTCCGATCACGTCTCGCTTGCGTGTCGTCTTGTGCCATTGCACTGGCACTCATCAGCATTGTGGCTGCAATAGCCAATACCGTTTTTTTCATATTAGTCACTGTTTTTTATGGGTTAAACTTACGGATTCTCTATTTTTTTGTCCGTGTAACTAATATTCGGACGCAAAAGTAAGGAAAAAGTTTAAAATACACGCAGAAAAAAAATATTTTCTGCACATTATATGCTATATAACATAATTTCACACTACTTCGACGACGCTGAGCACGCCATCAGCTACCCGAAAGCGCACATCACGACCAGCGAAGGGCATGCCGTAGACGCGGTTGTCATCATCATGGTAGGGTGGCCGCGGATCCTGTGCCAGCACCTGTCGCAGACCTGTCAGCTCTTCAGGAGTGAAGCACCTGGCCAACGCATCGGGAATCACCACGTCGAGCATCTGCCACTGAGTGGTATCAACAAAACCGCTGCGGGCATCGGGATGGCTGTCGGCGTAGGCCACATAGGGTTTGATGTCATAGATGGGCGTGCCATCCATCAAGTCTGCACCACGGACATGTATCACGGGTCCCTTGGTGGTGGTCAGCTCCACCTTATTTATATATACGCACGAGAGGCCAAGCCTGTTCGGACGGAAAGGCGACCGTGAGGCGAACACGCCAATGCGGGTGTTGCCACCCAAGCGCGGCGGCCGCACGGTGAGCGAGGGTCTGCCATCTACCATTCCATCATTGTGGATTTGATTCGCATCCAAAGACTTTTTTGCTGGCGAAGCGTTAGCTGAGAACTCCCAGATAAGCCACAAATAGTCGAAGTCGTCAAGTCCCCTCACGGCGTCGGGATGGCGGAAAGGAGGTTCAAAGATGATTTGTCCCGGCAGCGCATCGGCCAGTCCGCTCTGCCGTGGAATGCCGAACTTCGACGTCATCGGCGAATGGAAGAAAGCGATAGGCTCAATGGTCATGGGGAGATGGGGAGATGGGGAGATGAGGAGGTGGGGAGGTGGGGAGACGGGAGGCAATCGTTAGGTGAGATGTAAGGCTATGAGTGATGAATCTTTGCCGATGAGCCTCGGATGACAATCTTCTGTGGCACCACCTCGCGATAGACCTTCGTGTCGCCAGCAATCTGCCGCATCAGCAGCTGGCAGGAACGCTCGCCCATAAGCCGCGACTGGTCTTCAATGGCCGACACCTGAGGGGTCATATACTTGGCATGCGCATCGTCAGTAAATCCGATGAGGGCCACATCGTCGGGAATCGTCAGTCCCAACTGCTTGATAGCCGTAAAGGCTGCAAAGGTCAGAATGTCGTTGAAGGCAAGGATGGCATCGGGACGATTTTCACGCTGCAGCAGTTGCAACGTGTTGTGCAGAGCCACATCGTAGTCGATGCGGTCGCAGACGACGAGCTCTCGCTCAATAGGCAGGCGGTTGTCGCGCAGCGCCTCTAAGTAGCCGTGCTTGCGGCGGCGCACCATGTCGAGGTGGTTTGGACCTCCTATGAAAGCCACGCGGCGCGACCCTGTGTCAAGCAGGTGCTGTGTGGCCTGCTGAGCTGCCTCGTCACCGTTGGCCGTGACGCTCGAGAATTGGTCGGTCAGGCACGTCCGTCCGAAGAACACCAGTGGTATGCCCATACGCCGAATCTCTTCGAAGTGGGTGTAGTCCGTGGTGTCCTGTGCCAGGCAGGCAATAATGCCCTCCACATGCAGACTATTGAAGTTGTCAATAGCATGAGCCTCGGCCTCGCACGACTCGTGGCTGTTAGCGCTGATGATGCTGTAGCCCGCCTTCTGCGCCTCGGCCTCAATGCCATCGAGCACGGCGGCATAGTAGTGGGTCACTAAGTTGGGGACCACCACACCAATGATTTTCGGGGCCTCTTTGCGCAAACTCTGTGCAAAGGGGTTCGGTCGGTAGTTCAATTCCTTAGCCAGCGCCTTCACTTTCCGCTGCATCTCCTGCCCAATCTCCGGGCTTCCATGCAGGGCGCGGCTCACGGTGGCAATGCTAACGCCGAGGCGCTGTGCGAGGTCTTTCAATGAAATGCGATGTTTACTCATGGATTGGAGAATGAATATTGAAAGGTCAGAAGGTCATACGAATCATGAAACGCACACCCTGCTTGTGGGCGGTTGGCAGGTCGAGATAGTTCAAACGACGCACATATTCCACGTGGATAATCTTGAGAATGTTGTGGATGCCGGCAGAGACCTCCCAGTAAGGACGTTTGTTGTCCATGATATAGGAACCTTCGGGGAAATACATCAGCACGTCACTACCCGCATTCTCAGCGAGGAAAGGATTGTTCTTGTCAGAGAGGTCACCCCAGAAGCAGCGCACCGAGAGCCACTCTCGCCATTTCAGCCGTTTGAGCAGTGGGATGCGGTTGAAGATTTTACCGTTGAGGTCCCACGAGACGATAGCTGCAGCATAGCGGTCGTTGAGGAACTCCATGTTGTTGACGAGCATGAAGGTGTAGTCCTGAAGGATGTATGAGAGGTTCGTCTCAGGCGCCACGAGCAGCGGGAACGGCACTTGGTTCCACTGGATGCCGCCTTTGACCTGGAAGTCAATCTTGCCCCATGACTTCAGCCAGAAACGCTTGTAAATGCTTGCCTGCGTGAGGTTGTACCGGTAGTCGCCGCCGAGCAGTCCTTTGAAGCCCATGGTGTGGCCAAGGGTAAACACAGGCGAATCAAGATTGATGGGCAGTCGGCGCTGCTTGGTGTTGATAAAGGTCTCGCCGGGAGCAAAGCGGAGCTCAGCGCGGAGCTCGGTGGTGCGAATCTTATGGGACGGCGTGTAGGTAAGGGGGACGGATTGGGCCCCTTCAGAGGTGAAGGGCACGGGATTCGACCAGTTAGTCCAAGTCTGCCGATCGCCACTCTCACTCAAGGGGATATAGAAGAGGTCGCCGACACCCTCGTTCTCCTCAGTCTTAAAGGCTACGGTGGTACGGAATCCCCAGTCCTCCTCGCGCTCGAAAGTCAGCGACTGGCGGTTATAGAAAAGCATCTTCTCCGTCTTTGCCCACTTAAAAGAAGTGAAGACATTATCCTTGTCGGTTCGCATGAACTTGTCGGACGGCGACTCGATGTCGTAGCTCGACGAGAGGGTGAGCGTGCGCTTGGGGAATTCGCGCGGCAGATACTCCTTCTTATTGAACGACCAGATGAGGTCGCCCTTGTAGTAGGTCTTCTTCGAGTTCCATCCACGTGCGATGTAGCCGCTGACAAAGAAGTTCGAGTCAAGATTGGCTGTTGTCTGTGCCGAGATACGCATGCGCAACCCGTCGATGGTGTTCTGCGAAATCATTGTATTAATAGGTCCGATGTCCACCTTACTCGGTGTCTTTGACGAACCCGTCTCTACAAAGTTCTCGATGAAGGCTTTCAAGCCAAATAGAATATACTTAAAGCCTTTTATCTGCTCCAACCCATGCACGAAGGCGTCCATCGAGCTCTCGCTCTTGGTGAGTTCCACCTGCCTATACTGTGCCCAGAAATCATCGCCCCGCATCATGGCATTGACATCCTTTACCTCCTTCTTCTTGCCTTTGAACAGCTGTTTGGGCAGCTCATCGAAAGCATAGTCCGTCAGGCGGGTGTTACGGATGATGGCAAACTGCTGTAGGAAGCTGGCCACTTTCAATTCGGTGAACATGTCGTCGACCGAGAGCACCCACTCACCGTTTCCCAGCTTGGTGAACTCCTGCACCACCTTCATGTTCTCAACGAAGTTAACGTCCGAGCGTTTGGGGATCGTCATCTCGCAACGTTTCACCTGATAGGACGAGTCGGCAAGCACGTAAAGATGGCCACGGAAACCGAAGTCCTGCTGGTTGTTTGGAAGGAACTGCAGGTGGAAGCAGAGGTCATGGTCGACGTAGATGGTGTCTTCGATATAATAGCGGTAGAAGGCAATGGCATCGTCGCCAATAGGTGACGTGAAGGGATACTGGAGCAGGCGTATCTGGTCGTCGTAGATGTTGACATCAGTAAAGACGTCTTTCATGGCCGTCGTAAGAATGTCGCCCGTCTGTATCAGCTCGTTGATGCCCGTGTTGTTCATGCCCTTGATAATGGTCTTCTCGTCGTGGGGCGACTTGCGGTAGATCTTCTGCGACACCGTTTCGTCAACCGAGATGGGAAGAATGAGTTTCTGATTATAGGGGCACACCTCTATCTGGTCCAGAAGCCACTGTTTCTTCGACAACTTTCCCGAGTCGAGGATGGCTGGGGTGATATCGTTCATGGCCAGCGTCAGCTTCTGGTACTTGTTGTATTGGTAGAAGTCGTGGTTCGAGAGGTCGGTGCGCTTCTTCGCAGCGACAACCTTGCGCATGAGTTCCACGGCGGGATTGTTCTTTCGGCTGTAGCGCTGGCGCTTCGATTTGACGGTGACTTCCTTGAGGACCTTCGTGTCGGGCTTCAGTCTGACGCGGAGGTAAGCAGGCGTCTTTGCGTCGACGATAATGGTCTGCTGCTGGTAGCCGACGGCACTAAAGGTCAGTGGCCAGGACTGGTGGCGGGCGATGGTGAAGTGGCCGTTGATGTCGCTGGCCACAGCGACGCCGTGCCCGCGATAGATACAGCTGGCAAAGGGGATGGTGTCGCCGGTCTGTGCGTCGATGATATGTCCAGTGAGGGTCTGCGCCCCTGCGGGGCTAATGAATAACGAACAGTGAACAGTGAATAGTATTGCTACCATCCTTAACGCCCACTTCCAGCTATCACATGTATTTTTTGTCATCATCTTCACTTTTCACTATTCACTTTTCATTAGCGAAGCGCACGCCTCCCTACTCATCGTCTCGTGACGGTACTTCATGTAATAGTACAGGGCAGCGAGGACGGTAATCTCAAAGAGCGGATAGATCCAGGGCTGGTTGATGAGACAGGCTATGAACATGACAATGGCGCGCGTGTTGTGGGTCAGGGTGTTGGTCATCCACATCAAGGGAAGACTTTTCTGGCGGAACGCCTGACGGAAGTCGGCGGGCATGTCGGCAGCATTAGGATACTTGGCCTTGACCTGGCGGAAGAAACGCTGGAACTCGGGCGTGTTCTTCTCCTGTTTCTTGCACCAGCCGATGTAGAAGTGGTGGAACAGGTAGTCCCAGAAATAGCCATCGGCACCCACGGTAAAGGGCCCCCATTTGCGCTTCGGCATGCTGTCGAGCAGCTGCTGCTCCTGAGCCGTGCTGTTCAGTTCGCTTCCCTCCTCACCCTTGATAAAATAAAGGTGTATCTGGCGGTAGTAGTCGGCCAGCTGACACTGGCGGGCATGCCAGTAGAATCCGGCGAAGGCACAGAGCAGGAAACCCCAGATGCCCCAGTTGACACCATCGAGCAGGGGGATGGGCTGGTTCCACAGACGCAGCGCAATACCCAAATAGCAGAAAAAGAACCACACGTCGCTGGCCAGGCCGTCGAGCATGCGGCCTATCATGGTCTTGTGGTTGGTGAGGCGTGCCATCTGCCCGTCGGTGGAGTCACAGAAGTTGGCCAGCATGAGCAGGACAACACCAGCTATGTTCCACCACAGCTCAGTATGGTAGAAACAGAAGCCGGCACCGGCACCGAGGAACATGGAAAGGATGGTTACGAAGTTGGGAGTCACCCCGATCTTTATCCACATCAAGGCAAAGGCGAGACCTATGGGGCGTGTAAAATAGACGTCGAGCGTCTCTTCGGTGTCGTTCGACTTGAACGACTCTTGTAGCAATTGTTTGAATGACTTATCCATATAAACTGTCGCTATTCACTATTGACAAATACTAACTGCAAGGCCTCACTGACAGTCACGACTGCAAACTATATTCGGGCATAGAGTTTTCTTTGAGTGTGCAAAGGTAAGCATTTTATGTGATATAACAGTCTTTTTGCACTTATATTTGTTATTTTTTAAATAATGCGAATAGTCTATTTGCACAATTGCAAAGGGAGGACACACCCATCAACGGGCTGTCCTCCCTTCAAGATATGATAGAAAGGTTAATTAACGGTTGATGACCTTCATCGTGCTGCCGTCGGCCTGACGCAGGATGCTCAGCCCCTTGTGGTTCATGCCCATGCGCTGTCCGCTAAGGCTATAGCAAGCTGTAGGCACGGTGGCTGCACTGGTAGCCACGCTGCTGATGCCTGTTGTGATGCTGATGACGGCTTTGTCAGAATTGATGACCTCCCAACTTCTCTTGTCGATGAGGATGGCGGCCACAGAGAGCTTCTCCTTGTCCTGCACGAGAGTGTTGTCGGTGATATCCATCTCGAAGGTGGAGCTGATGGGCTTTCCTATCTGCACACTACCCTCGATGCTGCCGCTCACGCCGTTGCTGACACCATAGACGGCAACGGGCACGTGGTTGTAGACAGCGGTGAAGGGTGAAGCCTGATCCACGTAGGGCAGGAGGTTTTCGTCGCCCTGTGCGGCAGCTGCATTGCCCGAGTAACTGTTTTTCTGCATCCAATTGCTACCCTCACCCGTCAGCCTGTCGGCCAGCAACAGGTAGCCGATAGCGAATGGCGATTCGTCGGCATCGAACTGGAAGGTCGTCGTAGTGTTGACTGCGATCTTGGTCTGCGCCTCGTCAGTCCACGTTGCTTCCACCTGGATGGAACCCGGAGTGAGCATGCCCTTTACAATCTCCACGACTTCCTTAACCTTATAGGCATTGACAGTCGTCATGTCGTACATGCCGTAGTAGGGATCCACGGTGCCCATACGGTTGAGAGCCATGCTGGGGAAACCGTCGGAGAAGTAGCGGGTGACGTTGTAGTAATCCTTAAGCGCCATGGGATCGTTATAGTGGACGGCGGTCAGGACAGCGTCGCTGCCAAAGTCCTGGGCGAGCTGCTCCATGGCTACCATGCCCCTGACGCACCATCCGCACCATGTGCCGGTGAACTCCTCGACGAAGGGTTTCATCTGCTCCGACTGTGCCATGGCAAAGATATAGCCTGTGGCAGCGGTGGGTTCCACCTCGTTGGCCTCGCCGTTGACCTCGGTGATGGTCAGCGCGACGGTCTTGCGTCCTGTCTTGTCGCCTGTGCGGACGGGGAAGTAGACGGTCATGGTCTGATCCATCTTCTCAATGGGCGTGTCGAGTGTCACGGTGCCAGTCTGTGCCTCCTCACCCTCGACCTCTACCTTGAAGCCCAGCGAGGAAACGGGATGGTCGCCCTTGTTGGTGATGGTGACGGGCAGGCTGGTCTCACTGTTAGCCAGCACGTAGGTCTGTGCGAAGTTGGAAGCATCGGCGGCATTATGAGGATATTCGATGCCGCCTATCAGCAGGTCGAGGGCCAGGCTCAGCGGCTGGCCGTAGCCGGGATAGTCGAACCACTCGTTGTTGTCCTGCATGTAGCAGAAGAGCGAGTTGGGCACTGCGTCGGTCTGCCAATAGGTGAAGAGTGGGTAGGCGTCGGTCCAGTATTCGGCGACCCATTCATTGTATGCGTCCGCGTCGTCATAGTCGGGCGAGGGGATGTCGCGGGTGATGTTATAACTCACTATTACATAGACGCCCTGCTCGGGAATGTCGTAGCTCTGGTCGAAGGCAAACTCCTTGGTAATGCCTTCCTGCGCATCCACGTCCTCGTTCTTCAGGTTGATGACGGCAATGTCGGCATCATCGGCATTATACACCAGCGAGGTGGCCAGAAGCACTTTCAAGTCCTTGTAGGTCTCACCCTGCCACAGGAAGCGCACACCGTCGATGTGACCCTTGGGGGCTTTCTCATAGGGCAGGTAGATACCCCATACGCCAACGCCAGGCTTGGCGGAGCCCACTTCATAGAGCAAGCCTTGGGGGTCGTAGTAGCCGAACCAAATCTGGTTTTCGCCCAGCTCAATGGCGTTGCGGGGTGCCAAGGCGGTGCGGGATGACTTCTGGAACTTAACAGGGCCTTGCTTCAGCTGCAGGGGCTGGGCCTGAACACTTGCAATGCCTAAAAAGGCGAAAAGCGTAAAAAGAATAGGTAGTCTTTTTCTCATAACTCTTATTGTTTTAGTTAATAATTTGGTTCATTTCTCGCTGCAAAGTTACTCTTTTTCTTTTGAAAAGACGGGGAAGCGGGCGAAAACAGAGGTTCAAATTCATGAATTTGCTCCTTTTTATCGCTTTTTCTTTGTATTCTCATAGAAAATGTGTACTTTTGCACGCTGTATTGCTAATACTTGTCTACACATGAGACGTCTGGTCATGGCAGCACTGCTGCACCTCTTTATATTTTACGCGCAAGCTGACAACGGCGACGCGCTGGACCATCTGCGGCACCTCAGCAATGAGCAGTTGTGCGAGAAGGGTATGCAGGCGGCCTACGAACTGCAGCAGACCGACTCGGCACTCATCTGCTTCGAAACGCTCACCAGCCGCTACCGCGACGACATGAGCCGCGACGACAAACGACTCTGCGCCCTGGCCTATATCCATCTCTGGTCTATCTACTTCGACAACGGCTGCAATCTGGCACTGCAGTACGAGAGTCTGACCAGCGCACAGAACATCTGCCGCGACGCCGGCATCACGCTGCCCGAGATTGACAAGTACATGGCCTATATGTACCATACAATGGCCGACATGACCGGCGACCGCGACACAAAGCTGCTGGCGATGGACTACTATCGCAAGGTGTTCAGCAACATGCGACAGGCTGACCCGCAGTTCTGGTCGTGGGCCGACATGGCCATGACCAACATGGCCATCTGCGCCCAGGAACTTGGCGACCTCAGCCTGATAGCCGACGAGGAGCGTGCCTACCGCGCCGACAGCAGCAGGTCCGACTCACTTTTGTATGCTTACAACTTGCTGTTACTTGACGGCTACCATGCCTTGGATGAACAACGGTATGCCGATGCCGCCGACTGTTTCAGCCGCCAGCTGCCACTGCTGACAGAGGAGATGAAATACATCCGCATGGTGGGCACCGCCTATCAGAACAAAGCCATGGCTCTGTTGGGCGGCGGCCACAGCGAAGCCGCCACCGACTGCCTGCTTGAGGCGAAGCGATGCGCAGAGAACTTCGACTTCAAGGACATGATGGTCGAAATCTACAGTCTCCTGTCTGAGGTCTATGCGCAGACGGGGTACAACGACCTGAGCAACGCCTACATGCGGCGCCACTTCCTGTTGAAGGACTCTATCTACAACAACAGTCAAATAACGGCACTCGACGACATGAAGGTTCACTATGAGGTGCGCAATGCCAATAACCGCTACCGGCAGCTGCAGGAGCGGCAGAGCCGCATAACACTGCTTGCCATCGGCGGACTCATCTTAGCTGTTGTAGTGGCACTCTTCCTCATCGTGGTAGGACGCAAGAACCAGCAGCTCAACCGCCGCAACCAGGCCCTCTATGCCAAGAACCAGGAATTGCTGGCCGTCGACCGTCTGCTCACGCAACGACGCCACGAGAGCAGTCTGGGCCAGGAGAGCATGGCACGCTTGAAGGACGAGATACTGACTGTCATGGAAAACACCGAAGAGGTATGCTCGCCTGACTTTAACATCGACCGACTGGCCCACCTCGTGGAATCGAACCAGAAGTATGTGTCGCAGACCATCAACGACGGCTTCGGCTGCAACTTCAACGCCTTTCTGAACAAATATCGCATCCGTGAGGCTTGCCGCAGGCTGAACGATCACGAGACCGTCGGGCGCTACACCATGGACGCCCTGGCCAACAGTCTGGGCTTCAAGTCACGCACCACCTTCACCTCGGCTTTCAAAGCCTACACCGGTCAGACTCCGTCGGAGTATGTTCGCATGGCGCGACAAAGCACCTCCACAACATCTGCCTCTTTTTAAGACTCAAGTATTTTTAGCCATAGAAGTACAAACACTCCACTGAAACGAAATGAAACCGACAGACAGAAACATTATCATGATTACTGCGGGGGGCGTGGGAAAGCGATTTGGCGACAGCGTCCCTAAACAGTATGTCGAAATCAACGGCCGTAAGGTCATTTCCTACGTCATTGAAGCGTGTAAACGAAGCAAACTGGCTGATGCAGTCCTCGTTGTTGCCCATCCAAGCTATCACGAGGAGCTCGTCGCAGAGTTCGGAGTAGACGTGGCCGACAGCGGACCGGAACTGAACGTTACAAAGCGGAACGGGCTGGACTTTGTACGGGAGCACAGTGCCTGTGAGAAACTGATTGTGGCCGATGCTGTCAGGCCAGCCATTGAAAGTCAGGTGATTGACAGGTTCTTCACGCTCCTTGATGATTACGATGCCGTCGCTTGTGCACGGAAAATCACCGACAGCCTTGGCCATTATGGCGAATGGATAGTCAACCGGGAGGACTATTACACATTGAGTGCGCCGGAAGGCTTCAAATTCAACCTGATAGATAAGCATTTCAAGGCTGATTCCCCCTACACTGAATCCATCCAGCAATTGCCGGAAACATCAAAGGTGTATTTGGATTTCGATGTGCCCTATTACGACAAGCTTACCTTTCCGGAGGATTTGGCAAGAATCCAATCAATGCTAAAGGAAAGGACATGACGGCGAGTTAACGGTGTTTTTTTCTGGCATTCGACAAAAAAAAGAATAAATTCTTTTGTTTTACTCTCTTTATTTTGTAACTTTGCACCCTGTTTGAGTGACGTCGTAACAGAATTGCCCTCTCTCAGAAGCTATTAAAAACTACATAATGGAACAACAATTCGAACTTATCGCCAAGACATTTATGGGGCTTGAACCCGTCTTGGCGAAAGAGCTGACCCAACTTGGGGCCAACAACATCCAGATAGGACGACGCATGGTGTCGTTCACTGGCGACAAAGAACTGATGTACCGTGCAAACTTTGCACTACACACAGCCATTAAAATCCTCAAACCCATTCACCGCTTCAAGGCCAGCAGCGCCGACGACGTCTACGAGGCCATCCGACAGATTGACTGGCGCACGTACCTCGACAACGACAAGACGTTCGCCGTCGACGCCGTGGTGTTCTCAGAAGAGTTCCGCCACTCCAAGTTTGTCAGCTACAAAGTGAAGGACGCCATCGTCGACCAGTTCAAGGAGACAACGGGACAACGGCCCAACATCTCCGTGGCAAACCCCGACCTGCGCCTCCATATCCATATCGCTGAGACCGACGCCACGCTCTGCTTAGACAGCAGCGGCGAGTCGCTACACCGCAGGGGCTACCGTCAGGAGTCGGTCGAAGCGCCCCTGAACGAGGTCCTTGCCGCCGGTATGATCATGCAGACAGGATGGCAGGGCGACACCGACTTCATCGACCCCATGTGCGGCAGCGGCACGCTGCTCATCGAGGCGGCACTCATCGCCTGCAACATGGCACCAGGCGTCTTCCGTAAGGCCTACGCCTTCGAGAAGTGGGCCGACTTCGATGCCGACCTCTTCGACCGCATCTATAATGACGACTCACAGGAGCGTCCCTTCCATCACCACATCTACGGCTACGACATCGACCCAAAAGCCGTCAACACGGCCCGCATGAACGTGCGTGCTGCCGGCCTTTCTCACATCATCACCATTGAGCAGCAAGACTTCAAGGACTTCACCCAACCAAAGGAGAAAGCCCTGCTGATGACCAACCCACCGTATGGCGAGCGCATCTCTACGCCCGACCTTCTGGGCACTTACCGCATGATTGGCGAGCGACTGAAGCACCAGTTTGTCGGTGGCGAAGCCTGGATACTGAGCTACCGTGAGGAGTGCTTTGAGCAGATTGGCCTGAAACCGAGTCTGAAGATTCCTCTCTACAACGGTTCCCTGGAGTGCGAGCTGCGCAAATATCAGCTGTTCGACGGCAAGATGCGCAACTTCCGCAGCGAGGGCGGCACGGTGAAGACGGAGGAAGAGAAGCGCCTGATGGCCGAGAAGCACCGTTTCAAGAAGATGCGCGAGTTCAAAGAGCGCATCGAGCAGCGCGAGGACAACGAGGAGGGCGACATTCGCTCGTTCACTTTCCACCACCATGACCTGAAGAGGAGGGACGATGGAGATGAGCGGAGAGAGGGACGCTTCGCCAAGCGGGAGCGCGGCGCCGACTTCCCAAAGAAAGGTGGCTGGCGCGGTGGCGACAAGGACGACCGCCACTTTGACAAAGGGCGTGGCAAGGGCAACTACTTTAGCAGCGACAACCGCGGAGGCCATGAGCGTTTCGACCGTAGCGGCGGCAAAAAGAACTTTAATCCCCGTAGAAGCCATGACAAATAGACTGTTCTCCATCGTTTTCGCCCTGACAATAATGCTACCCATGAGCGGCCAGAACAAGCTTTTCACCCTCGAAGAACTGAACTTCGGCGGTGTGAACTACCACAGCCTCCGCCCACAGAACATGTTCTTGACATGGTGGGGCGACCAACTGATACACACCGACGTGGAGCAGTGCTCGACGGTGAACCCAAAGACGGGCCGCGAGACTGTGCTCTTCACTCTTGACGACATCAATCGCTGGGCAGAGAGCGACGACATCCACTACGTGCGCCACCTGCAGTCGGCACAGTTCCCCTACCCTGACCAGCCCATCGTCGCCGTGGGCAACAAGCGGGCGTTCATGCTCGTCGACTTCAAGGCCCACAAAGTGGTGTGGCAAGACAGTCTCTCAGGGCAGCAGGCTAACGACTGGTCATCTGCCTCGCGAGCCACAGCATACGTGGACAACGACCAGCTATTTGTCATCGACGCAGAGGGTAACAAAAAGCAACTCACTAACGACGGCTCACGCGACATCGTCTACGGACAATCGGTCCACCGCGATGAGTTCGGCATTACGAAAGGCACCTTCTGGAGCCCCGACGGCCAGCGTCTGGCCTTCTACCGCATGGACCAGTCGATGGTGACTGACTACCCGCAGGTGGACATCGACCCACGCACCGCCGAGCTAAGACCCGACAAGTACCCCATGGCAGGCATGACCTCCCATCAGGTTACCGTCGGCATCTATGACCTGAAGACACAGCAGACGGTCTACCTGAAGACGCCCCAAGCCCCCCTTTCGTCCCCCGAGGGGGACACGACAGCCCTCACTCAGGACACCCCCGTCTACTTCACTAACATTGCGTGGAGTCCCGACTCGAAATACGTCTTCATGCAGGAGCTGAACCGCGACCAGAACGACTGTCGGCTGGTGTGCTACGAGGCAGCCACGGGGCGCTTCTGCTACCAGCTATGCCGTGAGCGCAGTGATAAGTATGTTGAGCCACTCCACCCCATCCAGTTCCTCCCCTGGAACGACAACCAGTTTATCCTTCAAAGCCAGAAGGATGGCTACAACCACCTTTACCTCTACAGCATCAAGGGCGAGTGCATCAGGCAGATCACCAGCGGCCCGTGGGTGGTGCTCGACGTGCTGGGCTTCAATGCCAAGGACCACAGCGTCATCATCGCCTCGAACGAGCGTCATCCACTGCAGCGTAACATCTATGCCGTCAACGTGGACAACGATCAGCGCACGCTCCTTGACAACGGGAAAGGCATCCACCGTGCTAAGCTGTCAGCATCCGGACAGCTATTCTACGACAAGTGGAACGACCCCACGACACCTAACGTCGTCGACGTGACGCGTATCCAGAAGTCCAAAACCTCAACGTGCAACTTACTGACGGCTCCCGATCCATGGGCCGAGTTCGTACAGCCCATCTTTGAGAGCGGAACGCTCAAAGCCGCCGACGGCTCCACCGACCTCTACTGGCGAATGGTTAAGCCCGCCGACTTCAACCCTGCCAAGCGCTACCCCACCGTCGTCTATGTCTACGGCGGGCCTCATGCTCACAATGTTGACGCCTCTTGGCACTGGGCTTCGCGCTCATGGGAGACCTACATGGCACAGAAAGGCTACATTGTATTCATTCTCGACAACCGAGGCTCGGAAAACCGCGGACGCGACTTCGAGCAGGCCACTTTCCGCCAGCTCGGACAGGTGGAGATGCAAGACCAGATGTGTGGTGTGGAATTTCTGCGTTCCCTGCCTTTCGTCGACATGGACCGCCTCGGCGTCCACGGGTGGAGCTACGGTGGTTTCATGACCATCTCGCTGATGACCAACTACCCCGACGTCTTTAAGGTGGGCGTAGCCGGTGGACCCGTCATCGACTGGCAGTGGTACGAGGTGATGTACGGCGAGCGCTATATGGACACGCCACAGCAGAACCCCGAGGGCTACGCCAAGTGTAGCCTCATCCCGCAGGCTAAGAACCTGAAGGGCAAGCTGCAGATCATCATCGGCTACAACGACCCGACGGTGGTGCCACAGCACGCCCTGTCGTTCATCAAAGCGTGTGTCGAGGCCGGCACACAGCCCGACTTCTTCGTCTATCCCGGCGAAGGGCACAACATGATGGGCCACGCCAGCGTGCACCTGCACGAGCGCATCACACAATACTTCGAGGATTACCTGAAGTAAGAGGAATAGTTATTCTGCCAAAATTATCGTGCATATCCTGCATACCCTGTACGTGCAGGGTATGCAGGATGTTTTTCTGCTGATTCCAATACTTTTGCCTTTTCAATAACCACCCTTTTTCATTCACAACTCTCGAGAATCAGTTCCCAACTCTCGAGAATTAGCTCGCAAAACCCGAGAATAAACTCACAAAACCCGAGAATAAACTCGTAATTCCCGAGAATTAGCTCGCAACTCCCGAGAATTAGCTCGCAACTCCCGAGTTTAAGGATTCATTCCGCGAACACAGAGATTAACAGAAAAACATCCTGCGCATCCTGCGCATCCGACGCCTAAATTTAGGCGCAGGATGCGCAGGATGCGCAGGATGTTTTTTCGGACAGCCAGTGTATGGTCAGCTGATAAAATCGCTTGACCGTGATAATCAACCTTTCTGCAGCTCAGTGCTGTAATCGCCATGTCGTAAGTATAGCATTTTTCATGACGTAAGTATGCCATTCTTGGTATAATAGATGTATATCAGCAGTTCCCAGCACAGTGACAGTCTGCTCAAAACTCATCGACAGTCCGCTCATAGCAAATCAAGAGACCACTCCGATTACCCAAAGAGTCTGCTCCGAGCATACCCATCGCCACTCAACTCCTTCTAGCCACGGTGCAGCACATACTTGAATGCACCCTACGATCAACAATAAAGCGTGACTGCCACATTTTTCCCCTGAATTATTTGCGTATTTCAACTTTTTTGCGTAATTTTGCAACCGACTCGGATAGTCCGTAAGGGCGTGCGGGTCGAATCTTAGTGGTAAAAGGACGTTTACGAACGTTATCTTCGACGTACAGATCTCGCAAATCAAAGCATCAGAAGATATCGCAACTGAAACGTCCACTTTGAGTGTATTGTACCCTGTCCATACTCATATGGATACTGCAATATTTCTCGGCGTGGGCTATCTCGAGTTGCTTATCCTGATGCAAGGCAATGCGAGAGCCCGTACGTGGGATAAGCGAGAAGTAGAGCACCCACGTCTTTCCGTTTAACATGTTAACCGCTGAATCTGGGTGGCTATAGGCAAGAAATATAAATAATGCGTATGGTTAAACAAAAGTACGAATTGTCATTAAATGGCATAAATAAGGCTATTGGTGACTTTGTTAAATCAAACTGGAAAGATTTCTGTTTTAATGGAATTGACAAGGAAAGAATCTTAGGCTTAGAAAATGTTCAAATTTTTACTCAAATAGATTTCATGGGTGGAGGAGATTATCGTTTCCAAGGAGATATAAGGCCTATGATTAATGATAACAATGGCGGATATACTATTACTAACATGAGAATTGAAGGGATTGCTACAATTAGTATTGAATCAAATGAACTTGTAGTCAAATCAATTAATAATCATGAGCGGTAGAAAGATGTCTTAGGCATCGTTTGTGCTTATCCGCTATTCCGCGTTTTTATGGGATTCTGTTTCTCACCGCCTGCATAGCCTTCTTGTATTCCGGCCCGGAGGTCTTTATTGCCACGTTAAGGTC
>JAFPZD010000084.1 GCA_017417465.1 Prevotella sp.
AGGCATTGGTTGGAGGCTATTTTTCGATTGCGAACTATTGCAAACCATTTTTCTTGCAAGTTCCGTTTTTTAGTATTATCTTTGCAATCGTAAATCGGAAACAACTACAATCCGCAAATCGAAAATGACAGAGATGACAGTATTAACAATAATGACCGACCGCGAATGGTTCCTGCTACTGATAGGAAGCGTGATCTACATTGCGCTATTCATTCTGACCGTGCAGAACAGCCGCCGCAAGGTGATCGACCTGCAGGAAAGATTAAATAAGGTACGCGCAATGCAGGAGCTGCAGCAGACGCAGAGTCAGGAGGGCATCGAGCAAAACCGCAAGAAGATTGGTGAGCTGGAGAGCCTCATCCGCAAGCTCGGCGACGAGAACTCGGTGTTGCGCCTAGAGCTGGAAGAGAAGAAGACGCGCCTGGACTATGCAAACCGAATGGCGGAGATAGAAACCGAGAAGCGCCAGCAGGCCGAGAGCGTGATCTTCGGCAGCGACATCTACTCGACGATGCAACGCATGCTGGACCGCGGACAATGCATGGGCAACGACGAATGGCGGCGACTGGAACAACTGGTGAACTCGGTGTACACGGGCTTCACGGAGCGTCTGTTCAGCCTCTACCGCATGACCGACCAGGACTACCACGTGAGCCTTCTTATCAAGGTGCGCATGCAGCCGAAAGACATTGCCACGCTGACAGCCCACTCGAAGGAGAGCGTCGCCTCCACGCGCAGCCGCCTATATAATAAGGTGTTCGGCGAGAAAGGCTCATCGAAAGACTGGGACGACTTCGTGTTGGGACTGTAAAACCTCCCCCGACCCCTCCGAAGGAGGGGAGGGCCTCGCGGGTGGCGTAGCATTTAGGTGTTGCTGCTCAAACGATGGGAGGGCCTCGCGGGTGGCGTAGCATTTAGATGTTCCGTTCAGAAGAAAAAGCCTCGCGGACTCTCGGTTTCACACAGTATATCTTATCATTAGTAATAAATAGTAAATAGTAATAAAATAGTAATAACCAACGATCTTCCCCACGCATGCCGGCAGGCACTCCCCTCCTTCGGAGGGGTCGGGGGAGGTTCCTAGCAAGCCTGAGTAAATCCCTCTGAAATCCGTCAGGCACTCCCCTCCTTCGGAGGGGTTGGGGGAGGTTCATTATGATTGACTTCTTATCACAACACCTTTGGCAGATGTGGGCGGTAGTAGCCGTTCTCTGCCTGATTCTGGAGCTCACGGCAGGCGATTTCTTCATCCTCTGCTTCTCCATCGGTGCCGCCTTCGCAGCCACGAGTGCCGCCTTTGGAGCCAGCTTCTACGTGCAGCTTTTCGTGTTTGCCGTGTTCACGCTGGTGAGTTTGTTCATGGTGCGTCCCGTTGCCCTGCGCTACCTGCATCGCAACGATGAGTACCGAGTCAGTAACGCTGATGCAATCATCGGTCGCAAAGGGCGCGTCGTAGAAGCTATCGAGAAGGGTGGTTTCGGCCGCGTGCAGATTGACGGCGACGTTTGGAAGGCCGTCACCCAAGACGACGAAGCCGTGCCCGTGGGCACCAACGTGCGTGTCATCGACCGCGAGAGCATCATTATCACGGTGGAGACCATTGACGATTAATCATGCAAGACATTTTCTTTGACTCCTTGCGCTCGGCGCGAAGCGACGCTTTCGCAGCGAAGCGGAGAAAGAACTCCTTAGACAAAAGATGCAACGGCCTGTAGAGATTAATCGGAAGAAGACCCGACTGATGCTGTTAGCAGTGTTCGGACTTGGGCTTGCCGCACTCGGTATTTGGACTCGCTACGATGAGTTCGTGCCCTTCTCATGGGATTCTGCCTTCGACGCTCTAGGCATCGCGTTAGTGGGCATCCCCGGGCTTACGGCCTTTGTCTCACTGGTCGTCAGCCTGTTCAGCCACGAGCCCTACCTGCTCGTCTACGACGACTGCATCGAGATGCCGCGTCTCTGGAGCCGCAACTGCTGGGTGTTGCACTTTGCCGACGTGAAGGACATGCGGAAAGAAGATGACACGAAGGCGCTCTTCACTCTCCAGCCGTTCCTCAAAAAGAGCTATTTGCCTCGCCGAACGTCGTGGTTCAAAAAGTTCCTCGGTGCCGACTTCGGCATCTCGCTCTCTGCTCTCGACATGCCGTCGAAGGACGCCTACGACCTGATGTACGATCGCTATCAGCGGTATCATCACCTGGACCGCAGCCAAGGCAAGGAGACGGAAGACGAGGTGCTCGACCAATATCTCTCCCGACTGACCAAGAACTCAAGCATCGGCAAATGGATTAAACTTAAACTTGAAACTTGAAACTTAAACGATAAACAACAATCCCGTCTGCCACAAAACTCCCCACTAACCGGCAGGCCCTCCCCTCCAACAGCGAGGGGTCGGGGGAGGAAAACAACATTATGGATATCATGTCTTATGTACTGATCGCACTCGTCGTGCTGGTCATCATCTTCGCCAAAATGGCATTGGTCATCATCCCACAGAGTGAGACAAAGATCATTGAGCGACTCGGACGCTACTATGCTACGCTGAATCCGGGTATCAACATCATCATTCCCTTCATCGACCGCGCCAAGCAAATCGTGGTGCTGCAACGTGGACGCTATGCTTACAGCGACACCATCGACCTGCGCGAACAGGTGTACGACTTCGACCGCCAGAACGTGATCACGAAGGATAACATCCAAATGGAAATCAACGCCCTACTCTACTTCCAGATTGTAGATCCCTTCAAGGCTGTCTACGAAATCTCGAACCTGCCCAACGCCATCGAGAAGCTCACGCAGACCACGCTGCGTAACATCATCGGTGAGCTGGAACTCGACCAGACGCTGACCTCGCGTGACACCATCAACACGAAGCTTCGCGCCGTCCTCGACGATGCAACCGATAAGTGGGGTGTGAAGGTGAACCGCGTAGAGCTGCAGGACATCATCCCGCCATCCTCCGTGCTCAACGCAATGGAGAAGCAGATGCAAGCTGAGCGTAACAAGCGTGCCGCCATCTTGACATCAGAGGGTGACAAGCAGTCACAGATTCTGCAGTCAGAAGGTGAGAAAGCCGCTACCATCAACCGCGCCGAGGCCGTGAAGCAGCAGGAGATTCTGCATGCTGAAGGTGAGGCTACCGCTCGCATCCGCAAGGCTGAAGCTGAGGCAAAGGCCATCGAACTCGTTACGGAGGCCGTCGGCAAGACCACCAATCCTGCCAACTACCTGCTTGCCCAGAAGTACATCACGATGATGGAAGAGCTCGCCCACAACCAGCAGACGAAGACCGTCTACCTGCCCTTCGAGGCAACGAATGTGATGGGTTCGCTGGCAGGCATCAAGGAGTTGTTCAAGGAGAATAACTAAGGGCAACTATATTAAAAATGACCCAGAAAATGTAGGGACGCGGCGTGCCGCGTTGCTGGAGGGGAAAAACTAACCAAACAACGCGGTCGTCGCTCTACTAGGAAGAGC
>JAFPZD010000085.1 GCA_017417465.1 Prevotella sp.
AACTGCCGCTCGCCGCTCTTGCGCGTGTCGAGTTCTATGGTGGTGTAGAGCAACTCGTTCAGATGGAACAACTGCTGCTGGCGACTGAGGAAGAGGCGCAGGTCGTACCAACCGGCAAAGCGGTATACGTGGCGTGTGTCGCCATTCTGCTCTTGCGCATCGGTGGCCTTCGCCCAAGCTTTCGCCAGCGAGGTGCGCAGCAATACCAATGGTCCGAAGTCGAAGTCATCGCGCAGCGAACCTTCCTGATAGTCGATGACGGGATGCTTGACGACTCGCTTCTCGCTGCCCACCGACTGTTCTTCCAGATAGTCACTGTAGACCATTGCTGCCTGCGTCTCGTCAGCAGCCCTTGTCATGCGGGCCAGTGCATTGGCTCCCGGCATCACGGGCGGCGTCTTCAGGTTGAGCAGGATGTAGTCGGCGGCAGCTGTCGTGCTGACGAGCCGCATGGTTTCCGTGGAGAGCAGGTCGCCGACGACGAGCGTCTGGCAGCCTTCTGCGGCTACGGCATGTTTTTCAAAATCAGGTTCTACGAGTAGGAATATCTTTCTCACATCTTTGTTCTGCCGCAACGCTTCGACCATTGGGCCGACGGCTTCGAGATCGTTGCAAGGCAGGAAACAATCTATGCGTTCTCTCATTTTTATTTTGGTTTTTATGAAATATTAGGTGCAAATATACAAAAAAAAGTCGAAGTATGCTCAAATGAAGGGAAAAAATTGTAACTTTGCAGGTTGAAAGTGGCTAAATGCATCATGGATTCCACAAAACAGCGCCTTTTAGGCATGACATTGGCCGAACTGAAAGATGTGGCAAAATCGCTGGGCATGCCTGCCTTCACGGGTGGGCAGATGGCTCAGTGGCTCTATGTGAAGCATGTGAAGAGCATCGACGAGATGACCAATCTCTCCAAGCAGAACCGCGAGCGCCTGAAGGAAGGCTACGAAGTGGGCTGCATGCCGCCTGCCGACAGTCAGCACAGCGTCGATGGCACGGTGAAATACTTGTTGCCCGTACGTTGCGCCGACGATGCTCACGGCGAGGAAGAACGGTTCGTTGAGACTGTGTTCATTCCCGACGGCGAGCGTGCCACGCTGTGTGTGTCGTGCCAAGTTGGCTGCAAGATGAACTGCCTGTTCTGCCAGACTGGTAAGCAAGGGTGGCACGGAAATCTCACCGCTGCCGACATCCTGAATCAGATCTATGCTATTCCCGAGTGTGAACAGCTCACGAACATCGTGTTCATGGGACAGGGCGAGCCGATGGACAACCTCGATGCCGTGTTGCGAGCCACCGAGGTCCTCACCGCCGACTGGGGATGGGCGTGGAGTCCGAAGCGCATCACGGTGAGCTCCGTGGGCGTGCGCGGGAAGCTCAAGCGATTCCTCGACGAGAGTCCTTGCCACGTTGCCATCAGTCTGCATTCACCGCTTCACGAGCAGCGCGCACAGCTCATGCCTTCCGAGAAGGCAATGAGCATCAGCGAGGTTGTGGAGCTGCTGCGAGGCTATGACTTCGCCCACCAGCGCCGCCTGTCGTTCGAGTATATCGTGTTCGGTGGACTCAACGATTCCATGGCTCACGCCAAAGCCATCGTCGACCTCTTGCGCGGTCTCGACTGCCGTATCAACCTGATACGCTTCCACCAGATTCCTGGTGTACCTCTTCACGGTGCCGACGAGCAGACGATGCTGCGCTTCCGCGACTACCTCACGGCTCATGGCGTGTTCACCACCATCCGTGCTTCGCGTGGTCAGGACATCTATGCCGCCTGCGGCCTTCTCAGCACCGCCCGTCAGCAGGGTGAGTCGTGCTGATTGCCTATGTAGGAAAATGTTATACAAAAAATAAAGATAATGGAAGAAAGAAAAATCCGCGTCGCCATTACGCATGGCAATACCAATGGTATCGGATATGAACTGATTTTTAAAACCTTTGCCGAGCCGGAGATGCTGGAACTCTGCACGCCCGTCATCTATGGTTCGCCGAAGCTCGCCACCTATCACCGC
>JAFPZD010000086.1 GCA_017417465.1 Prevotella sp.
GACCTTAACGTGGCAATAAAGACCTCCGGGCCGGAATACAAGAAGGCTATGCAGGCGGTGAGAAACAGAATCCCATAAAAACGCGGAATAGCGGATAAGCACAAACGATGCCTAAGACATCTTTCTACCGCTCATGATTATCAATCCGGATAGGTATATTTATGGGAGGACGAGGCTCGCATGAATATGAGGTATATGTGAAAGGACAACTGGACATGGGGCCGTTTGCGAACCTGATGGAGCGGGTGGAGTATATTGGAAAGGCTACGGGTAGGCGAGCTCCGCTCGGGAATGAGGAGGTCGTGTATAGGTATTATGTGCTATGATTGAGGATGATAGACTGTGGCTGGATAGTTACGGGTTCGTGTATTCCGGCGACGGGAAGCGGTTGCTGAAGGGGGCAAATGTAAAGGGGGCTTATTGGATACCCGAAGGGGTGGAGGAGATAGAGCCAGAGGCACTACTGGGGTGCAGGATTGGTATGCTACACATTCCCAGGACGGCTCATGTGCATGATTGCGACCAGTTGGTGTTCAGCGAGGATCCTGAGGAAAACGAGGAAATGATGCCTGCTGTCTATTTCTGGACGAAAGACTACGCTAACCGTGATGAGGAGACTTGTGCGTTTGAGGATGAGGGAGAGTTTCGCATTGATGAGCATGGTATAGCCTATAGTCTGGACGGTCATCGGCCGTTGTTCACAAGGCTGGAGTTCACGGAAAGTGAGTATCATGTGCCCGATGGTGTGGTGACCATCTGCTCGATGGCTTTTGCCACTTGTTGGCAGTTTGTTACGCTCATCATCCCACGTTCAGTACGGCTGATCGGTGACTTTGTCTTTGGCCCTGGTGGCGGCAAGATTGTTATAAGAGACCGTAAGCTGACGAAAAAGGGCTGAGGGCCTTCTATTCGCTATAGTTGTGATCCACGACGATGACCACTTGCATGTCGGACAATTCACTATAGTTGTGATGCACGACGATGACCACTTGCATGTCGGGTTCTAAAGACTGAACATCACAAGTGAAGTGGATATCTCACAGTACAAACGTCGTGAGGGTACCCCTTTATTGTCTTATTGGCTTGTGAAGAATATATATAGTGCGACGATTGAAGATGATGTCTGACGATGTGCCAACGGCATGTGGTGACGTAGCATCTGCCAATTTATTTGTCCTCGTAGTGCCCATAGGAGGAGAGGATGTAAACGTGGATTTCCTCTTCAAGGATTCGATATACCAACCTGTGCTTCTTGGTGATCTGGCGGGACCATCTGTTTTCGGGTTTCCCTTTGAGAGGCTCCGGGTGTCCCGTGCCTGTCTTGGGGTGGATGGCAATCTCGTTGAGCAACTTGACTGCTTTTCGGAAACTGGCAGGCTCATCTCGCTTCAACTTTGCAAGACCCTCCTCGGCTTTTGGCGCAAAGGTAATTTTGTACATAGTCAGAGAGAGTTAAGCCATGAATTCATGGTGTTGAGGTCAGAAAAGGTCCTGCCCTCACCACGTTCTATTTGCTGCTCTGCCTCCTCGACGTTGGCCATGAAATCTTCGCGTGTCATCAGCGTGGAATCTGCCGCAGGCTTAGCTAGCCGACTTACATATTTGACCAATCGTTTGGCCAAATCTTCACTCTGTGCTATCACACCCAAGTTGTGCATGAATTGCGCATCGAAAATTGCAACGGTTTTCATACTCTATATGCGATTGTTTGGGTGCAAAGATACAATATTTATTTGAAATAACAAAGAATATGATTAAGAAAAAAATGTTTTTCTACGCTTTTGTTTAGCTTGATGTCACTTTCAATCATTGCCCAAGACATTGAGGTGAAGAAGTTCGAGCCATTGGAGAAAGATCAGACGGCAGCATTGAGTCCTAGAAAGGATATCAATGGGGTGACATGTGGATTGGTGAAGGTCCTGTTGAAGGAGTCTGGGGCCGAGTTTGAGGGAAGTGTGATGGGCGAGGTTCAGTTTATAGGGAATTTAACATATATTAGGTATAAAATCGCCGAAATCTTAAACCGGACAGCTACATGCATAGACTGTTATGGGCACTGTGACGTGATGTTGTCTTTCCAAACCGCCAGAACAAGAATAAAAGAAACCATCGGTTTCATGATGGGAACCTTGAAGAAAACCATCGGTTTCCTATGGAGGAAAACATCGGTTTCCTATGGAGGAAAACATCGGTTTCTTACGTAGAAACCATCGTTTTCGCACGTCGAGAATCGATTGAGAAAAAGCCAGCGGTCACTTCGTAGTAAATGCGCAGGCAGTCGTCAACTGTCCCTGCATCGTGCCCACCATCGCAGCCGCCACAATCTGGGTACCCATATAATGAAAAAGCAGCAAAAAAAGAAGGGGTATTCCCCTGTTTTTGAGATTTTAATATCACAATATCACCACTAATATCACCACTAATATCACACTTACAACACTGGAGTTCAGCTGGTTACGAAAAGTGTGATATTAGTGACATGAGATTTGAAAGTATATGATGGAGGATGCAGGATTGTCATAAGAGACCGTAAGCGGACGAAAAAGGACTGAGGACTGCCTATTCACTATAGTTGTGGTCCACAATGATGACCACTTGCATGTCGGGCACTAAGGTCTGGATCTCGCTGGTGAGCTGGGTGACGAGGGTGGCATCGTCATGGACAGAGATGTCGGGGACAACGTCGACGGAGAGCATGCGGTCGCGCTCAGAATAGTAGAAACCGTGCACCTGGATGATGTCGGTATGGGCAGCGAGCGTCTGCATGACCGTTGCCTGCAGGGCGGCGCGGCGATTCTCGCCCGTGGCAATAGCATAGATGCCAACGGTCATGATGATGCCATGACGCTCGAACATCTGCGTGGTAATCTTGCGCGTCAGGCCGTGAATCTCATGAGCCGACATCGTGTCGTAGACGTTGATGTGGAGCGAGCCTATCTTTACGTCAGGACCGTAATTGTGCAGAATAAGGTCGAACACGCCGTGAACACCCTCGAAGTCAGAAACCTCTTTCACAATTTGCCGGGTTAGCTCTGCCGAAATGCTGGTACCCAACAGCTCGTTGATGGGCGAGGCGAGCATTTCGATACCAGCCTTGACGATGACAAGGGAGATCAGTGCACCAAGGATGCCATCGAGCGACACATTCCAAAGCAGCATGATACCAGCAGAGACAAGCGTAGCCAGCGTGATGACAGCATCGAACAGGGCGTCAGAACCCGAGGCTATCAGGGCGTCGCTCTTCAGCTGCTCGCCCTTGCGCTTGACGTATTGTCCCAGTACAAGTTTCACCACGATAGCCACGATGATGACCACGAGCGTCACCGTCGTGTAGCTCGGCTCTGTGGGATCGAAAATCTTCTTCACCGACTCGATGAGGGAGGTAATGCCCGCCGAAAGCACGATGACGGCGATGATGATGGCGCTGAAATACTCGATGCGCCCGAAGCCGAAGGGGTGCTTACGGTCGGCAGGCCGCTGTGAGAGCTTGGTGCCGACGATGGTGATGACGCTCGACAGCGCATCGCTTAGGTTGTTGACGGCATCCATCACGATGGCCACACTGTTAGCCAGAACGCCTACAGCAGCTTTGAAGCCTGCCAACAGCACGTTTGCAGCGATACCAATCCAACTGGTGCGAATGATTTCGAGTGCCCGGCCCTTTGCCGTCTTGTTCTGCGATGAATCCTGTTCCATATTCGTTGCGTGTCGTGTTTTGGGGTGATTACTTCTTTTCCTTGGCCTGTCTGGCAAACTCAAACAGCGACAAAGGCAGATGGCAGTAGCCGTCGGGATTCTTGTCGAGATAGTCCTGATGGTAATCCTCTGCCGTGTAGAAGTTTTCCAAAGGCAGCTTCTCCACGGCCAGCGGCTGCTGATAAGCCTTCTGCTCTTCAGCATACACCTTTTCGATAACGGGCAAATCGGCGGGCTCCCGGTAATAGATACCCGTACGATAGCGTGTTCCCTCATCATGTCCCTGCTTGTTCAGGCTTGTAGGGTCAATGGCCTTGAAGAACATCTGCAACAGGAACTGAAGGCTCACCACATCGGGATTGTACTTCACATGCACCGTCTCAGCAAAGCCCGTCTTGTCAGTATACACCTCTTTATAAGTAGGGTTCACCGTATGTCCGTTGGCGAATCCCACTTCAGTCTCAACCACGCCCTCAATCTGCTTGAAGTAATGCTCAGTCCCCCAGAAGCATCCTCCTGCGAGGTAAATGTCCTTTGTCTTCATCATACTTCTCAAGTTTCGCTTACACTCAACTTTCAGGAGTAAAGGAGTAGAGGAGATGTGGAGGTAAAGTAGAATAGACCTATCCCACATAGCCGCTTAGTTTGCGAAGCACTCCTCACTCAATCTGCAAAGTTAAGTTCCATTCTTACTGCATGCAAAGGTATAACAGTTTCCCGATACCTGCAACTTATTTAACGCACACTTAACATTCGTACACGTTTTTTAGAGAGGCAAGGCCTGATTTGCCCCCTTTATTCACAAAGAATGTTAATTCGGACTATTGTTGTTTCGCAATATCAAACAAATTGCTTACCTTTGTCCGAAATTACCTGATACAAGAAAAAAGAGATGCTTACGAAGCTAAAGATATTTGGTATGCTATGCGTAACGCTGGCCATGCTTTCTATACCAGCCCATGCCGACAAAGGCATGGTCTACTGGCTTAATCGTCTGGACGAAAGCCTTGCCCACCGTGCTGAGTACGAGCAGATGCACCTTGACCGCATAGAGCGCCTGAAGACCGAGCTGAAACAAGCCCGCGAAGACGATAAGTTCGAGATTTGCTATTCCCTCTACGATGCTTACAAGGTCTACTGCTATGACTCTGCCCGCACTTACGCCTACGATTGCCTGCAGAGAGCACAGACCCAGCACGACGACGCACGCATTGTACGTTCGAAGCACGCTGTGGCTTTCTGCCTCATTTCGGCAGGCATTCTGAGCGAGGCTCTCGACGTGTTGGGCAGCATCGACCGTTCAAAGCTTAGTGGCGAAGCCTTAAGCGAGTATTACGACCATTACAGCCGCCTGTGGCGCTCGATGGCCGACTATGTCAACGAAGAGCCTTTCTACACGCAGTATATCACCAAGAGCAAGCTCTACATGGACTCGCTGCTGACGGTGCTGCCTGAAGGCTCGCTGAGGTGGTGGGCATGCAAGAGTACGCACCTGATGCGTGACCAGTCGTATGAAGCAGCCCTCAAGTCGATAGAAAAGACCTTGTCGCTCAGTGAAAACGACGGCCACATGCGAGCAATGGCAGCAGCCGAGATGGCATGGGCCTATATTTGGCTAGGCGACGAGGATAAAGCTATCGAGTACTTCGCACAGTCGGCCATCAGCGACAATGAGACGGCAACACGCGAGATTACCGCCCTCTACCATCTGGCACGCTTCATCTACAAAAAGGGCGACTACGACCGAGCCAGCCGCTACGTCCATCAAGCCCTGGAGGACGTGAACTTCTACAACACCCGTCTGCGCAAGGTGGAGATCAACGACATCCTACCCATCATCGAGCAGGACCGCTACGATGCCGTGCGTAGCCAACGCAACTGGCTCTTCGCCACCACCGGTCTCGTCGTTGCGCTCCTGTTGGGCATTCTCTGGAGCTACTGGTTCATCCGCCGCAAAAACCACAAACTGACCGAGGCTCGTGAGACCATCGCCGGCCAACTAGAGCAGCTGCGCGAGGCCAACACCCAGCTACAGCAAATGAACAGCCAGTTGCAACAGGTGAACACACAGGTGCAACAAGCCAACCGCCAGCTGCAGGAGGCTGATAAGATCAAGACCGCCTACATCGGGCGCTCGTTCTACTCGAATGCAGAGTTCATCGAAAAGCTCGAAAAGGTCTACATGGCTATCGACCGCAAGATCACCACCCGCCAGTACGACGACCTGCGCTACACGCTGAAGCAGTCGACACTGAATGCTGAGCGCGAGAACATGTACCAGGCCTTCGACCAGACATTCATCAAGCTGTTCCCACATTTCGTCGAGCGCTACAACGAGCTCTTCGACGACAAAGACCGCAAGCTGCCACCCGACGAACACTCGCTGACCAGTGAGATGCGCATCTTCGCTCTGATACGTCTGGGCATCACCGACAGCGAGCGCATTGCCAAGTTCCTGGACTATTCAGTCCATACCGTCAACACCTATAAGACGCGCATCAAGAACCGTTCGACGGTCGATAACGACCAGTTTGAGACACTTATCATGGAAATTTAGACCCGATATTTCAGTAATACAAGCCCCCTGGCCCATAGTCGCTAACAGACTGTCGGTCAGGGGCTTTTGTTTTATATAACCCAAATATTCGTTATACATTCCTTAGTTTATGCGCCTACGTGGGGGAAATGCACTAACTTTGCCAAAAATTTTAAACCCCTAAAACGCATGAAGTCACTACTCGCACTGATAGTTTTTGCAGCACTGCACCTGACAGCAGTGGCCCAAGAGACGAATCCCGTGGCGGACCCTGCAGCCGTCGTCGACTGCGGCAATGCCCGCTTCACCGTGCTAACCCCCCAGATGGTACGCATCCAGTACAGCGACAAGAAGCTGTTCGAGGACCGCGCCACCTTCGCCATCGTCAACCGCCGTCTGCCCGTCCCTCAGTTTACCACCCGACAGGACAACGGCTACCTTTACATCAACACCGATGCCCTCTCACTTATATATAAAATAGGTGGCCGCATTCAGAAAGACCAGCCCACCGACGGCGTACTGAGTATCAGCTTCAAG
The DNA here is from genome assembly GCA_017417465.1 of Prevotella sp. GTDB lineage: Bacteria > Bacteroidota > Bacteroidia > Bacteroidales > Bacteroidaceae > Prevotella. The sequence goes on from JAFPZD010000086.1 coordinate 6,770, forward strand.
ATGAACGGCAGGAACGTGCGTTGGTATCCTGGCAAGGACGACGCCCTCAACCTGAAAGGCACCACGCGCACCCTCGACGGCCAGATTGGCGACAACAAGCGCAGCGAGCTGGAGAACGGACTGCTGTCGCGCAGTGGCTGGAGCATCATCGACGAGTCGCCCAAGACAAAGCGTGGCGACGGCTCTACGACGTTCGCCTTCGACAAGACGGTCGACGGCATCGAGTGGGTCGCCAAGCCTGTCGACAAGGATGCCATCGACTGGTACTTCCTGGGCTACGGCCACGAATACAAGAAGGCTCTTGGCGACTTCATCAAGGTGGCCGGACGCATGCCCATGCCGCCCTTCTACGTACTGGGCTACTGGTACAGCAAGTACCAGCGCTACACAAGCGATGAGTTTATGGAGATTGTCAACGACGTGAAGCGCAACCAGATACCTATGGACGTGATGATTTTCGACATGGACTGGCACACGCAGGGCTGGACAGGCTGGACATGGGATCGGACGGCCATTCCCGATCCGGAAGGACTGATCGATTGGATGCACAACAACGGACTGAAGGTCAGCCTCAACCTGCACCCCGCCGACGGCGTTGACGACGACGAGGACTTTTTCGAGGAGCTACGCGACGACATGGGCATGGACAAGAGTGCCAAGGTGGTGCCCTGGAACCTCAGCGACCCGAAGTTCTACCATAACATGTTTGGCCGTATTATCCGTGCCCGCGAAAAGCAGGGCGTCGACTTCTGGTGGCTCGACTGGCAGCAGAACCTCACTAGCAAGTATGTCGACGGCCTCGGAGAGACCTTCTGGTGCAACCACGTGTTCTACAACGACATGCGTCTGAACCGTCCTGACCACCGCCCACTCATCTTCCACCGCTGGGGCGGACTGGGCAGCCACCGCTACCCCATCGGTTTCTCAGGCGACTCGTTCACCACCTACGGTACGCTGGCCTGGCAGCCATACTTCACGGCAACAGCCTCGAACGTGTGCTTCGGCTACTGGGGCCACGACCTCGGCGGTCACCAGCAGACAGGCGGCAACGATCCCGAAATCTACCTGCGCTGGATGCAGTATGGCGTCTTCACACCCATCTTCCGCACCCATGCCACCAACTGGCCCGGCATCGAGCGCCGCATCTGGAAGTACCCCAACTTCCCCCTGCTGCTTGAGACCGTGCGCCTGCGCTACGCCCTCATGCCCTACATCTACACCGCCTGCCGTCAGGCCTACGACACGGGTGTCTCGCTCTGCCGTCCCCTCTATTACGAGTGGCCTGAGGAGAGCAACGCCTACCTCTTTGAGGACGAGTACATGTTCGGCGACGACATCCTCGTGGCCCCCGTCGTGAAGGAGTCGGGCGCCGACGGCAAGAGCGTGCGCCGCGTCTGGCTGCCTCAGGGCCAGTGGTTCGACGTTTGCCGCAACCAGAGTATCGACGGTAACCGCGTCATCACCGATGCCTACTCGCTCAACGAGATTCCTTATTTCTATCGTGCCGGTGCCGTCATTGTAAACAATCCACCCATGCTCAACCTGAACACCCGTCCCGACCGCCTCATCCTGAAGGTGGTGCCAGGAGCCGACGGCACGACCACCCTCTATGAGGACGAGGGCGACACGGAAGCCTACAAGAACGGCGTCTTCACAACGACCACCTTCACCCACCGCACCAACACACTCACCATAGAGCCACGCAAAGGCTCCTTCCCCGGCATGCCCACCGAGCGTGCCTACACCGCCGAGTTCCTTGCCACCGACCAGCCCTCAAAGATTATCGTCAACGGCGATGCGCTGTCGAACGGCTGCTGGGACTACGACGCCACCAAACGCCTGCTCACGGTCTACGTGCCCAGCACACGCTGCGACCAGAAGACCACCATCGAGATTAGATGAAAGATGAAAGATGAAAGATGAAAGATTAAAATGAGAGAATGAGAAAATGAGAATTTTAAGCCACACGATTATGAAACGCCTATTTATTTGTTTATCACTTGTCGCTCTTCACTTTTCACTGTTCATGAGCAGTGCCGCTGCACAGGACGCTCTGTGGCTGACTGGCAGCGCCGTACCTGGCGGTCAGCAGCAGCTGAAAGCCGTAGGCAACGGACAATACAAATATGCCGGCACGCTGAATGCAGGCGAGCTGTACGTTCAGACCACCCGTAAAGCAGGCGGCAGCACCCGTTACCTGAAAGCCTTGCTGCCCGACGCCACCGTTGCCAACCACGGTCAGCAGTATGCCGAGAGCACCGATGGCAACAAGAGCGCCTGGCAAGTAGACGTTACCGACGACCACTATAAAGTCTGCATCGACACCAAGGCAAAGACCCTCCACGGTGAGATCTTCGTGCCCTGGGGCGAGCTCTTCATTGCCGGCGGTGCCACAGAGGTGGGCTGGAAGTCGGAAGGCAAGATGTTGCTCATGGAGCAGGACATCGACAATCCCTACCTCTGGACATGGGAAGGCGAGCTGCGCGAACATCCCAACGTGGAAGAGCCCCGCAGCTTCAAGTTCCAGGGCCAAGACCGTTGGCATCCCAAAAGCCTGCACCCCTACGTTCAGGACGCCGACATTCTCACTGACCAGCAGCTGCACACCGGCGGTCCTGACACCAAGTGGACCATCAGCACTGAGGGTCGCTACCACATCGCCATTGACCTGTTCAACGAGACGGTCAGTGCCAAGATTGTGAAATAGGACTCCATCCCCCACCCTACACTATCAGCAAACCCATAATAACAATTTAAATACTTATACAACATGAAGAAATTTTTATTCTATTCGCTCGCATTAGCCTTTGGGCTGGTGAGCTCACAGCAGGCAATGGCCCTGGAGCAGAAAGACGGTGTCTACCTGATCAACAACGGCCAAGACCTTGAGGAATTCTCAAACATGGTGGCTAGCGGCAATGGCGGCATTAGCGCCGTGCTCACTGCCGACATCGACATGGACAAGATCGACCACCAGCCTATCGGCACCGTGTCGAGCCCCTTCCGTGGCACCTTTGACGGCCAGCAGCACTACATCATGAAAATGATTATCGACCTGCCCGAGCAGGAGTATGTCGGACTGTTTGGCGTGCTCAACGATGGCGCCTACATCAAGAACGTTATCGTCGATTGGTCGTGCTTCGTCAGTGGTTCTGCCTTCGTAGGCGCCATCGCCGGTGGTACCAACGGCGGCGGCACGGTGACCTTCGAGAACTGCGGTAATGAGGGCAGCGTCGGTGCACAAAACCAGAACGCCGCCGGCATCTGCGGCGTCAGTATGGACAGTGCATGCGGCATCCGCCTCATCAACTGCTTCAACACCGGTGGTGTCAGCGGTGGCCGCGAGAGTGCAGCCCTCTGCGGATGGGTCGGCAACAGCGGCAGCGTCATCCAGAACTGCTACAACGCCGGCTTCGTCATCGGCATGGACGGTTCAAATTCGCTCTGGCGCAACGGCAACGGCAAGGGTACCAACAACTACGACAGCTACGGCAACCAGGGTACGCTCATCAGCGAGGATGAGTATGACCTGTCGAGTGGCACCGTCGCCTACCAGATCAACGGCAACCAGTCGAACAACGTGGTGTGGTTCCAGACCCTCGGCGAGGACCTGCATCCCGTGCCCTTCTCATCCCACGGTGTTGTCTATGCCGTCGGCGACCTCTACTGCGACGGTTCGTCGAAGGGTGGCGAACTGACATTCTCGAATACCAACGAGTCGAACCGCGACCCGCACAAGTTCGTCAACGGTGTGTGCTCGAACTGCGGCGAAGTCGACAAGAGTTACATGTCGCCCGTTGGCGACACCTATATGATCGGCACAGCCGACGAACTTAACTGGTTTGCAGCTATGGTGAACCACGGTGAGACAAAGATCAACGCCCAGCTCACTGGCGACATCGACTTCTCGCAGTACACGCTGGAAAACGTGATGATTGGCGGCGATGCCTACACCCTCTCCGAGGAAGCTGGCGCCAACTCGTTCGAAGGCACCTTCGACGGTAACAACCACAAGATCACCATCAACTATGTCGGTTCTTACGATGGCATGGCCCTCTTCAAGGTCATCAACAACGCTACCATCCGCAACCTCGTCGTCGAGGGTACGATGGAGAGCACCGAGCGCTTCATGGGCGGTGTAGCCTTTGTATGCCGCGGCACCTCTACCTTCGAGAACATCATCGTGAATGTCAACATGACGGGCAGCTACAGCGGCGACGCCACCGATGGCGGCATCTGCGCCGTAGCCCACGAGCACGCCACCTTCCGCAACTGCGCCTTCATCGGCTCCATGAATGCTCCTTCGTCAGAGGGCAGCGCTGCCATCATCGGCTACGCCCACGGCGAGAACGAGACCATCATTGAGAACTGCTACATCGCTGCATCGCTGCTCGACCTGACTGGCAACTCCACCGTCATCGCCCGTCACGTGCGCAACATTCTTAACTGTTACTACACTGACAACATCCTGCTCATGGACGAGAGCAACTCCACCGCCATCAGCGAGGGTGCCGTTGCTACTGGTGAGCTCTGCTACCTGATTGACCTCAATGGCGAAACCGATGCCTGGCGTCAGAACCTGGGCAGCGATAAATATCCTGTGCCCTTCCTCGACCACGCCATGGTGTATGCCTCAGGTTCACTGACCTGCGACGGCAAGATGAGCGGCAACATCAGCTACAGCAACAGCGCAGGTGCCACCACCCAAGACCCGCACCAGTACGACGCCAACGGTGTCTGCACCGTTTGTGGCGGCCGTCTCATCACGAGTGTTGCCCAGTTCGTTGCCCTGGCTAACGACATCAATACGGGCGTCATCGACGGTGACGTCATCATCGACCTCGACACCGACATCGACCTCAGCGGTCAGCAGTTCGAGGGCTTCGGCATCCGCCACAACGAGCCCAACGGCGAGACCGACGAGGAGGGCAATCCCATCATGGTCGACGTCAAGCGTCCCTACAAGGGAACCTTCAACGGCCACGGCCACGTCATCTCTAACATGATTATCGACTCGCAGGAAGGCAACAAGGGTCTCTTCAGTCTCGTCAGCGGCGCCACTATCAAGAACGTCACCGTCGACGCCACTTGTGAGATCTACTCCGCTGGCTACTCAGCTGGTATCGTCGGCTGCACCACAGGTCGCGGCACCGTCACCATCGAGAACTGCGGCAACGAGGCCATGGTCAATGTCGGCGCTGAAGGCGTTAACGGAGCCGGCATCCTCGGCGTGAACGACCTCAGCGAGGCCTTCATCCGCATCATCAACTGCTACAATGCTGGCGACATCATCGGACAGCGTGAGTGTGGCACCATCAGCGGTTGGCTCGGCGACAACTTCGAAGTGAAGAACACCTACAACTGCGGCACCGTCAATCTTGAAGCTGTCGACGGTATCCGTACTTTCGCCCGCTACAACGGCGGCGATGGCGATCAACGCTTCGTCAACTGCTACGAGGTTGATGGCAGCCAGGTACAACCCGTGTCGACAAGCGACGTCGCTTCCGGCAAGCTGTGCTACGACCTGAACCAGGCCATTGGCAGCAACGTCTTCTATCAGACGCTCGGCAGCGACACGCATCCCGTGCTCATCCCCACTCACGGTGTTGTCACCTATGAGGGAGGCCAGTACAGCAACGGTATCAACGAAATCGTAAATAGTAAATCGTCAAATGGTCAATGGTACGACCTGCAGGGCCGGAAGGTTGCCTCTCAGCCTTCTACGGCGGTAGCAAACTCTCAGTTCTCAGTTCTCAACTCTCAACTGAAGAAGGGTCTCTACATCACCGACGGAAAGAAAGTTTTAGTTAAGTAATAGTAGTTTTTTTATGACCAACAGAGTCAGTATGTTGTTTTATGGCCTGGTCGTCGCCGTGATGGCGACGGCTCAGGCCAGTTTTGTAAGTAAAGACTGTGTGGCGGTGTTCTATCCAAAGGACTACGATGCTACTGCACACCAGCCGTCGCCCATCTTTGTCAACGAGCCTACGGCCATCTACCCGTTAGGCAGCGACTGGGAGCTGCGCCCCGTCTTTTCGGAGCGCGACGGCAAGAGCATCGCCACCATCAGTATACCCAAAGGCGTCGACCTCTACGGCACCGGCGAGGTGACGGGACCACTGCGCCGCAACGGGCGCACCATCAGCCTCTGGAACATCGACACACCGGCCTACGGCGTCGATGGGGGCACACACCTCTACCAAAGCCATCCCTGGGTCATGGGACTACGACCCGACGGTACAGCTTTCGGTATCATTGCCGACAACACATGGCGACAGACCATCACCACAGGCGAGGACGTGCGCTTCGAGAGCGACGGCCCCGCCTTCCGCGTCGTCATCATCGAGCGCGACAGCCCGCGCCAACTCATGCAGGCGCTCGTCGACCTCACTGGCCACATGGAGATGCCACCGCTGTGGGCCTTAGGCTACCAGCAGTGCCGCTTCAGCTACCAGCCCGACACGCGCGTAAAGGAGATTGCCGACACGCTGCGCATGCTGCGCATCCCCTCCGACGTCATCTGGATGGACATCGACTACATGCACCACTACCGCATCTTCACCTTCCGTCCCGACGAGTTCCCCGACCCGAAAGGGCTGAACGACTATCTGCACGACCGCAACTTCAAGGCTGTCTACATGATCGACCCCGGCGTGTCGGCAACCGAGGGCTACTTCGTCAACGACCAAGGCACGGCGGGCGACTACTGGGTGAAGGATGCCAGTGGCAAGCCCTACGTCGGCAACGTCTGGCCCGGCCCTTGCCACTTCCCTGACTTCACCCGTGAGGATGTGCGCCTCTGGTGGGCCACTCTCTACAAGGACTTCATGGCAACAGGCATCGACGGCGTGTGGAACGACATGAACGAGCCCTCCGTCTTCGGAGGCCCCGGTGGCACCATGCCCGTTGACAATATTCATGGAACTGGGAACGGAGAACGGAGAACTGAGAGGTATGATTATCAAACTGAGAACGGAGAACTGAGAACTGAGAATGATTACACGCAAGCCGACAACTCCGCCGGCAAATCTAATCATAATTCTCAATCCCCAATTCTCAATTCTCAATTCTCAACTCTCAATTCTCAATTCTCAACTCTTAATTCTCAATTCTCCCACCTCCGCTACCACAACGTCTATGGATTAAATATGGTACGCGCGAGCCGCGAAGGCCTCCTGTTGGCCAATCCCCATAAGCGGCCGTTCATCCTCTCACGCTCCAACTTCCTCGGCGGTCATCGTTATGCCGCCACGTGGACGGGCGACAACCTGTCGTCGGTAGAGCAGATGAAGCTCAGCGTACCCATGACGTTGACGCTCGGCCTCTCAGGCCAGCCCTTCAACGGCCCCGACATCGGCGGCTTCTGCGAGAGTGCCAACGGCGACCTCGTGGCACAATGGACAGCCATGGGCGTCTTCTTCCCCTTCGTGCGCAACCACAGCATCAAGGGCAGCGCCAACCAGGAGCCATGGGCTTTCACACCCGAGGTACTCAACGCCTGCCGCACAGCCATCGAGCGTCGTTACCTCCTCATGCCTTACATCTACACCCTCTTCCGAGAGGCTAGCCTGACTGGCATGCCCGTCATGCGGCCACTCTTCATGGCCGATGCCAAGGATCTCTCGCTACGCAGCGAGGACCAGGCCTTCCTGCTCGGCGGCGACCTCATGGTCACCCCCCGCTGGGCCGAGAACGTCCCCCAGCCCGATGGCGGCTCCTGGCAGCCCCTCAACCTGTCCAGTCTGTCGTCGTATCACGACGACGGCGACGACCACTACCAGGCCGAGCTGCGCCAGCGTCCCGGTAGCGTCATCCCCTTGGCCAACCTCGCCCAGAGCACTTCCGAGATGCGCACCGACTCGCTCACACTCCTCGTCTGTCTTGATGCCGACGGCAAAGCTTGCGGCCAGCTTTACGAGGACGATGGCGACAACTTCTCCTATCGTCAGGGCAACTATCTCCTCAGCAACATCAAGGCCTCGCTGGCGAAGCGCCTGCTCACCGTGACCGTCACCCCTGCCGAGGGGCAGTCGTCCCCCGCCCCCCGTGTGCTCCGCATCGGCTACGTCAGTCGTGGCCGCGTGCAGTACTCACCTTGGCAGTCGGGCACTGTTGCCACTATGAAGGTTAAGCCGTAATCAAGCACATACTCACGTCCCGTTTAAAACCGTGTAAAACCGTGGCCGTAATCAAGCGCATGCTCACATCCCGTGTAAAACCGTGGCTTTAATTAAAACATAACTAACAACATTCACTAACCAAAAAATCATTAGCGCTTATGAAAAGAAAACTAAACAACCTGCTCGCGCTGGCCTTCTGTTGCCTGACGAGCACCAGTGCGCTGGCCATCGAACCCGTTGACGGGGTCTACATGATTGGCACAGCACAGGATTGGGCTGAGTTCTGTACCCTGCACAACGAGGGTACCGACCAGAAGCTTAACGCCGAGCTCACCGCCGACATCACCGTCGAAGGCAACGTCATGGTGGGCATCAACGGCGGCGGCAAGCCCTACCGCGGCGTATTCGATGGCAAGGGCCACAAGCTCGTCATCGCCTACGACCTCAACGAGGAGCGCGTCGCGCCCTTCCGCCGCATCAACGGCGCCACCATCCGTAACCTCATCGTCGAGGGTACCATCAACACCAGCTCAAAGCTCGCTTCCGGTCTGGTCGGCGGACTGTGGCAGAGCGGAGCGCTCATCCAGAACTGCGTCAGCTACGTCGTCATCACCGACACCAACGAGGGTGACGCCACCCACGGCGGCATCTGCGGCAGCTTCGAGGATGTCAACGGCGCCAACACCATCGAGAACTGCGCGTTCCTTGGCACTATCAATGCGCCTAATCGCGAAGGCTGCGGTGGTATTGTCGGCTGGACCAACAACAACGCCAACAACAACGTCATCCGCAACTGCCTTGTCAAGGCTTACGGCTTTGTCGTGAAGAGGCTTACAAACAACGACATCATCTGTCGCAACAACGGCAATGTGGAGAACTGCTACTTCATCGGTGCCACCGATGGCATCAAGAACGACCACGGTGCCACCCATGTCACCGACCAGCAGGCCCAGAGCGGCGAGCTCTGCTTCCTGCTCAACGGCAGCCAGAGCGAAAACGTCAATTGGTTCCAGAAGATTGGCACTGATGACATGCCCATGCCATTCGGCACCGACGTTGTCTATGCCAATGGCTCACTGGACTGCGGCGGTCACCCGAAGGACGACGTCACCTTCAGCAACACCGCTGCTGAGCCCACACGCGACGACCACAACTTTAGCGAGTGGGGCTTCTGCAGCGTCTGCAACGAGATGCAGCCCGACTTCCTTGAGGCTGATGCCGAGGGCTACTTCAACATCGGCACCAAACAGCAGTACAACTGGCTGGCTGTCTACATCAACAATGGCCATGGCAACACCAACTTCCGCCTGACACAGGATCTTGACCTCAGCGACTACACCTTCCTGCCTCTGGGCACCGATGGCAGCAAGTTCTGCGGCACCTTCGACGGTCAGCAGCACCGCATCCTCAACATGACGATCGACGGCACCAAGAAGGAGCAGGGCTTCTTTAGCGTCTGCGCCGGTGGTACCGTTATCAAGAACGTCATCATCGACAGCAGTTGTAAGATGGAAGGCACGGGCGGTGCCAACGTAGCCGCTCTCATTGGCTGCATCAACGGCAACAACAACGGCGAGGTGATCACCATCCAGAACGTCGGCAACGAGATGTCGTTCGACGTAACGACTACCAACAACGCCGGCTTCGTAGCACGCGACTGGAGCGACTACCTGAAGGTCGACATCCAGAACTGCTACAACACTGGCGACATCATGGGTGGTGTAGAGAACGGTGCCTTCACCGGGTGGACACCGCGCGTTACCCTGACCAATTGCTGGAACACCGGACGCATTGAGAAGACCGGCGGCTGGGACGGCAGCAAGTCCCTGGCTCGTGGCAACCAGCCTAAGTTCATCAACTCCTATGATCTGAACAGCGAGAACACCGACAATGCCGGTGCTCCTGAGGGCTACGACGCCGCGTGGATTGCCAGCGGACAACTGTGCTACGTCATGAACGGCAAGCAGAGCGCTGACGTCACTTGGTTCCAGAAGCTGGGCGACGATGCCGACGCTCAGCCCTATCCCTTCGGCGACGCCATCGTCTATGCCAATGGCGCACTTCAGTGCGACGGCATCACTCCGAAGGAAGGCTCTGAGCTGACCTTCTCGAACACCGAGGGCAACACCATCGACGACCACGACTTTGGCGAGTGGGGCTTCTGCACCGTCTGCAACGAGATGCAGCCCGACTTCATAACACCCGCCGAGGACGGCTACTTCGAGATTGCTGACAACAAGCAGCTCAACTGGTTCGCCATGTATGTCAACACCACTGACAACAAGGCTGCCAACGCCCGCCTCACCGCCGACATCAACTTCAGCGAGCAGCAGGTGATGATTGGTAATGGCGACAACGACGATGCTTATAAGGGCACCTTCGATGGTCAGGGTCATAAGGTCACCCTCGGCTATACCGTCAACCAGAAGAACGTGGCACTCTTCCGCTACCTGAACAAGGCTACCATCAAGAACCTCATCACCGACGGTACCATCCAGAACGAGAATAACTCCTGCTCGGGCGGTATCTTCGCCGGTTCACGCGGCGCCACCGTCATCGAGAACTGCGTCAGCTATGTCAACTTCGTTCGTGAGTCAGCCGGCGACGCCACCATCGGCGGTATCGGTGCTTACATGCACGACAATGGCAAGCTGCGCAACGTGGCCTTCTATGGCACCATCGACACGCCTGCTGCCGACGGCAACGGCGGTCTGCTGGGTTACGCCAACGGCGGCGGAAACATACGTGTAGAGAACAGCGTCATCAATGCCGTGAAATTTGCACAGAAGGACGGCGGCAACTCGGTTGCCATCGCCCGCAACACGGGTAACGTCGAGAACACCTACGTTGTCAACGCCGACGGCATCCGCCAAAACGAGCAGATCGACGCCACTGCCGAGCAGCTGGCCAGCGGCGAGCTCGCCTATCTGCTTAACGGCAGCGTCGATGGCGGCACCAACTGGTTCCAGGTCATCGGCACCGATCCCGCTCCCCTGCCCTTCGCCAAGGAAGGCGCAACCGTCTATGCTAACGGCACATTCCTCTGCGACGGCGTCACCCCGAAGGAAGGCACCGAGAAGACCTACTCCAACGAGGAGGGCTCGACCGTCGACGAGCACTCATGGAACGAATGGGGCTTCTGCGAGGTCTGCGACGAGATGCAGCCTGACTACATGGCGGCCAACGACGAAGGCATCTTCGAGCTTGGCACCGACAAGCAGCTCAACTGGTTTGCACACTACGCCACGAAGGTCGACGCCTCGGCTAACGCCGTCCTCACCGCCGACATCGACATGACTGAAGTGAACGGATTCCCCGGCATCGGCAATCCTGAGCATCCCTACACCGGCACCTTCGATGGTCAGCGCCACATCATCAGCAGCCTCACCATCGACAATCAGGACAATGAGAATCCCACCGGCTTCTTCAACGAGGCTACGGCTGGGGCTGTCATTAAGAACTTCACCATCGACAACACCTGCTACATCGTTGGTAACCACTACGTAGGCGCATTCGTAGGCCACGTCGCCGGCGAAGGCGAGGTAATCCTCGAGCAACTCGGCAACGAGGCAGACGTCGTAGCTTGGAACCAGAATGCTGGCGGTATCGTCGGTTGCAACACCAGCGGCGAACTGAAGCTGAAGCTCACGAACTGCTACAACGCGGGCTTCATCAGCAGCACAAATGAGAGCGGCGGTCTTGGCGGATGGCTCGGTAATAATGCCGAGACAGTCAACTGCTACAACATGGGTGATGTGCAAGGCGACAACAGCGAGTCGTTCGCACGCGGTAACAACATCCAGGTTACCAACTGCTTCGACCCAGCCACCGACTGGCCCACACTGCATGCAAGTCCCATTGAGGACTTCACCAACGGCACCGTCTACGCAGCTCTGAGCGCTGCCGCTCCTGGCGTTTGGTTCCTCAGCGCTGAGGTCGACGGTCACCCCGTGCTCTACGACAGCGGATTCCCCGTCATCGACATCGTTGGCGACGTGAACAACGACGGCCAGGTGGGTATCGGTGACATCGTGGCTATCACCAACATTATGGCCGGCATCTTCAACGAGGATATGGACGACGAGGCTATCGAGGCCTTCAAGGCTCGTGCTGACGTGAACAAAGACGGTCAGGTTGGTATCGGCGACATCGTAGCCATCACCAACATCATGGCTGGCATCGAAAAGTCGGACGACAACAACACGAACGACCCCGAATAAAGTAGTTATTATCCTGAACATCCTGCACATCCCGCACCTGGTTTTAGGTGCAGGATGTGCAGGTTGTTTTGTAGAGGGAGTTTGACCCAAATTGGTATATCTGTAAGAGAGCTCCCTTCAACGTAAGTATGCCATACTTACGAATGGTGTCTTTGCCATTTGTGACAGATGTGACAGACCCCTGGGTTGCTCCGAGAGGACTCCCACTCTGCTCCGAGAGGACTCCGAGTTTGCTCCGAGAAGTCTCCCGCTCTGCTTCGAGAGGACTCACACAGTGTTCCGAGAGGCCTTGTAGAGTGGTTATACATCCCGCACCACCACTCCAACATAACCCACTGATTATCAGCGACGAGTCAAATTAAGACTCTCAATACACGTTATACAATCCTTATTATATAACGCGCGTGAGCAAAAAACCACTACCTTTGCACCGAAATTCATTCTTATCGTTATCAATAACTTAACTTCTAACAAAACAAAAACAAAATGAAAAGACAACTCAAAGTTTTCGTACTGACCGTCCTCGCAGCGGGGATGTCAGGAAGTGTGTGGGCGCTCGACCAAGTCAATGGCGTCTACCAAATTGGGACGGCACAAGACCTTGCTGATTTCGCAAACTATGTGAATGCGGAACGTAGGACAGGCATTAATGCCGAGCTGACAGCCAACATTGACTTCACGTCTAACTCAGAAATGATTGGTATCGAGGGGAAGCCGTACAATGGAACCTTTGATGGCAAAGGTTTCACTGTGACTGTTGCTTACAATACCTCTGCCAATGAGACGGCGCTCTTCCGCCGTGCGAATGGAGCCACAATCAAAAATCTGAAAGTGACTGGAACCATCACAACAACTGGCCAGTTTGCTGCTGGCATCGTGTCAGGCATCTGGCAGACTACTACTATTGAGAACTGCGTTACGTCAGTCGCAATTTCTGACAACGGCAGCGGCGATGGCACTCATGGCGGCATCGTGGCACGCATCAGCGACAAGGGTGGAGCCGATGCCATCATCATCCGCAACTGTGCGTTCCTCGGTTCACTTAACGCACCGAACCGTACCGGTAGCGGCGGTATTCTTGGCTGGCCAGACAATGCAGGGGAAAAACAGGTTATCATAGAAAACTGTCTGATGGGAGGTACTCTAAACTTAGCTACTGGCAGCGACAACGACATCATCGTGCGCAACTCAGCCTCAGTCACAAACTGCTATTATCTCAACCAGCAAAGTATTAACAATTCTAAGAATGCTACCTTGGCAACGGCTGAGCAGCTGGCGAGTGGTGAGCTCTGCTTCCTGCTTAACGGCAGCCAGAGCGAGACGCCCGCGTGGTTCCAGACCATCGGCACCGACGAGATGCCTTCACCACTCGGCACGGATACTGTCTATGCCATTGGTGCTCTGAATTGCAACGGCACTCCTAAGGGGGAAGTAAGCTACAGCAACACCTACAGCGAGGCCGTTCGTGATGCTCACGACTTCAACGAGTGGGGCTTCTGCACCGTTTGTGATGCTATGCAGCCCGACTTCCTCACCGTGGAAGACGGCTATTATCTCATCGGCACCAAGCAGCAGTACAACTGGTTCATGGTTTACGCCAACAGCGAAAACAGTGCTGCAAATGCCAAGCTGACACAGGATCTCGACCTGAGCGACTACAATTTCACCTCCATCGGTAACGACAGCCATCGCTATCACGGCACTTTCGACGGTCAGGGACACCGTGTGAAGAACATGTCTATTGTTGGCACAACTAAGGAGCTGGGCTTCTTCAGTGTTTGCTCGAACGCCACCATTAAGAACCTTATCCTCGATGCCAGCTGTAACATCAACAGTGGCAACTGCACTGCTGCCCTGGTTGGTTGTTGCAACGGCAGTGGCGATCTGGTCATTGAAAATGTCGGTGTAGAGTGCAACGTTACTGGTACCGGTGCCAACGCTGCTGCCTTCGTTGGTTGCAACTATGGTGGTATTGCCATCAAGATCAAGAACTGCTACAACACGGGTAACATTACAGCTGAAAAAGAGAGCGCCGTTTTCAGCGGCTGGTTCGGCAACAACGGCAATGCAAAAGTGGAGAACTGCTGGTCAACAGGTAAGGTGACCGGTCAGGATGGACAAAACAGCTTTGGCCGTGGAATCGGTGCCCAACAGTTTGTTAACGCGTATGACCTGAACAGCGAAAACAATCCTATCGACGCCACCAAGCTGACTGATTACGACAGTAGCTGGTTGGCATCGGGCAAGCTTGCCTACATCATGAATGGCAACAAGAGCACCGACGTCGTTTGGTATCAAACCATCGGCACCGACGCTCACCCCATGCTATTCGGCACTACCGACATCGTCTATGCGAACGGTACTATATTGTGCGACCACATCACTCCCGCTGAAGGGTCCGAGATTGTCTTCTCCAATACGGATCAGAGTATCATTTCTGATCACCAATTTGAGGAAGGCTTCTGCAAAATCTGTAAAGTATATGATCCACAGTATATGACAGCAGTTAGTGGATACTACCAAGTTAGCACACCTATTCAGCTCCTCTGGACAGCTGCCGTGTCACAGGACAATTCGGCTATCAAGGTAAAACTGATGAATAACATCGATATGGACGGTGTCGCCTTTGACGGTTTTGGTTCGAATCTTTCTGATGACAGCCGCTTCACGGGCGAAATTGACGGACAGCGCCACATTATCTCTAACCTGAAGATGAATGCCGACCGCCAAGGCGTAGGTCTGGTGAACACCGCTACCGTTGGTGCCAAGATTAAGAACCTTACCATGGCCAGCACGTGCGAGTTCAAGGGCAGCAGTGCCGTGGCAGCCTTCATCGGTGCCGTGCGCGGCTCTGAGGGTGAGCTCTACATCGAGAACTGCGGTAACGAAGGTGCAGTGACAGCTTCGGGTGCCAACGGTGCCGGTTTCGTGGGTTGTAAGTATGACGACAATGTGATTCCTTGCCTTACCAATTGCTACAATGTTGGTGAAATACGCAGTGGATACGACGGTGGTAGCTTCTCGGGCTGGATGCCTAAGGCAAAGATGGTGAACTGCTACAGCATCGCAGGTTATCCTTCAGCTGAGGATACTTACGGTTTCCAAGAAGGAAACCAGTTCAGCCGTGGTTGGAGCATCGAATTAACCAACTGCTATGACTTTGGTACAGGTGACTGGGGCCAGAACAACGGAAGTTGGGGTGATAATTGTTTCGTTGGTGATCGTAAAATTACTGAAGTGAACGAGACAACTATGGGTGTGGTCTTTGCAGGTCTCTACGACGCTGAGGGCGGCAACGTCTGGCGTATGGAATATGAGGGCTGGGCACACCCCGTGCTCTACGATCCTGCCACCACCGTGCTGAGCGAGAACGTGCCCGCACGCTTCGAGGCTGCTTCTAATGTGAACCTGACCCTGAAGCGCACCACCGTTGCCGACACCTGGAACACCTTCTGCGCTCCGTTCGCACTGACCGCAGCCCAGATTACCGATGTCTTCGGCACTGATGCCAAGGTTGCTGAACTGACTGGTGCCGAGGGCGAGACGATGAACTTCACCACCGTCGACGCTATTGAGGCTGGCAAAGCTTACCTCGTGAAGCCCACCGCAGCCATCGCTGAGAAGGAGGTGACTGTTGACCTCGTGGCTGGCACTCCCGTTGCCACCACACAGGCAGGTTACGCCTTCACCGGCATCTACGAGCCGACACTGATTCCTGAAGGCGACCTCTTCGTAGCCGCAGACAACAAGCTGCAGCCCAGCGACGGCGAAGGCAAGCTGAAGGGCTTCCGCGCCTACTTCCAGAAGCAGGGCGAGGGTGCACGCTTCACCAAGTTCGCCATCGATGGCGGCATCAGCACTGGCATCATCGGCATCGACGGCACCGTCGTTGAGAGCGGCAACATCTACACCATCGGTGGCCAGCGCGTCAGCCAGCCCACTCGTGGCCTCTACATCGTCAACGGCAAGAAGGTCGTGATGCAATAACATAAACACAATATTTAATTAAGTATGAACGTTATGACAAAGAAAGCATATTTCGCACCTATGACGCAGATTGTCGAAGTGCAAGCACTACAGTTGATGGCTGGTTCGCCCAAGATTATTGTTGATGAAGAAACCATCAACTATGACGAAACGCCTGGCAATGCCTCGGGTGGCCTTGGTCGTCAGCGCTACGACATCTGGGAAGAGGAGGAGGACGACGAGCAATAACCTGCCGCCGCGATTTCCCGCAAACAGAGTATTTTTAACTAAACAAAAAAGAATGAAGAAGATTCTTTCATTACTGGTTCTGCTGACAGCTGCATTCGTGCAGCTGTCGGCAGCCGACCAATACGACCCGCAGGCCAACGATGCTGCCATCGTGCAGTCGGGGCGTGTACGCTTCACGGTGCTCACGCCGCAGATGATCCGCATACAGTTCAGCGCCAAGCAGCAGTTTGAAGACCGCGCCACCTTCGCCATCGTCAACCGCCGCCTGCCCGTTCCTCACTTCACCACCCGCGAGGAGGGTGGCTACCTCTACATCGAGACCAGCGCCCTGACGCTGCGCTACCGCATCAACTCGGTCATCAACCCCGCCATGAAGTCGCCCAACAACCTGAGCATCACGCTCAACGTCGATGGGCACGACGTCGTCTGGTACCCTGGCAAGGAGGACGCACTGAACCTGAAAGGCACACGGCGCACCCTCGACGGCGGCAGTGGCGACAACTATCGCCCCGACCTCGAGCAGGGCATCATCTCACGCGCCGGATGGGCCGTCATCGACGAATCGCCCAAGACGAAGCGTGGCGATGGCTCGACAACATTTGCCTTCGACGGACAGGTCGACGGCATCGACTGGCTCGCTGAGCCCGTCGACAAGAACGCCTATGACTGGTATTTCATGGGCTATGGACACGACTACAAAACCGCCATTGGCGACTATATAAAGATTGCAGGACGGCAGCCCATGCCGCCACAATACGTCCTCGGCTACTGGTACAGCAAGTATCAGCGCTACTCGCAACAGGACTTCATCGACCTGGTGAACGAGATGCAGAAGCGTGACATCCCTCTCAGCGTCATGATTTTCGACATGGACTGGCACCTCGACGGGTGGACGGGCTGGACGTGGAACAAGAGTCTCATCCCCAACCCTGTGGGGCTCATCAACTGGATGCACCAGCGTGACATCAGGGTGGCCCTGAACCTGCACCCCGCCGACGGCGTGGCCTCGCACGAGGACCACTACAGCGAGATTAGCGCCGCCACAGGCCTCAGCGAGGGCGGACGTGTGCCTTGGAAGCTCGAAGATCCCAAGTTCTACCAAGCACTGTTCCAGTACATCATCCGTGAGCGCGAAAAGCAGGGCGTCGACTTCTGGTGGCTCGACTGGCAGCAGAACCTCACCAGCAACTACACCGAGGGACTGGGCGAGACGTTCTGGTGCAACCACGTCTTCTTCAACGACATGCGCCTGAACCGCACCGACCGCCGACCGCTCATCTTTCATCGCTGGGGCGGCATGGGCAGCCACCGCTACCCCATCGGCTTCTCAGGCGACACCTACGGCACCTTCGGCTCACTGGCCTGGCAGCCTTACTTCACGGCGACAGCCTCGAACGTCTGCTTCGGCTACTGGGGCCACGACATCGGAGGCCATCTCCAAATAGGCGAAAAGAATCCCGAGCTGATGCTGCGCTGGCTGCAGTTCGGCGTCTTCAGCCCCGTCTTCCGCACACATGGCGCCAGCCAGTGGGGCAACGAGCGTCGCATCTGGATGTACGAGAACTTCCCGCTGATGCTGCAGGCCGTTAACCTGCGCTACCAGCTCATGCCCTATATCTACACCGCTGCACGCGAGGCTTACGACACCGGCATTTCCATCTGCCGGCCGCTCTACTACGACTGGCCCGACCAGAACGAGGCTTACCGCTACGAGGGCGAATACATGTTCGGCGACGATATCCTCGTCTCGCCCGTCGTCACGGCGGCAGAGGACGGCGAGCGCACCTTCCACAAGACATGGCTCCCCTATGGCGAGTGGTACGACGTGTGCCGCGGTCGGCTGCTCAATGGCGGACAGGTCATCAGCGACTACTACGCCATGGACGAGATACCCTACTTCGTCAAGGCGGGTGCCATTATCCCCTGTGCAACACTCAACAGTAAAACGCCGTCACTCACCATCCAGGTGATGCCCGGTAGTAGCGGCAGCACCCTGCTCTACGAGGACGATGGCGACAGCCAGGACTATCAGAACGACGTCTATGCCACCACCAGCATCAGCCAGCAGCGCTATGGCAGCATTACCGAGGTGACCATCGCCCCACGCCAAGGCTCCTACGAAGGCATGCCCAACGAGCGCGCCTACCAGGTAGTGCTCCTCAGCGACGAGCGTCCGGGAACGGTCAGCATCAAAGGTGCCAGCCTCATCGACTGGACTTACGACGAGGCCATCAAGCGCACGGTCATCAATGTCGCCGCTGCACCCTGCTCTCAGCAGATTGTCGTCTCCGTCAACCATGACGTCTCTACGATCATCGGCCCTGCCATCAAATCGTCAAATAGTAAATCGTCAAATAGTAAATCCTACGACCTCCTCGGCCGTCCCACGACCCTTCACTCTTCATCCACCATGCCCCATTTCCTCATTCGGGACAATAAAATAGAAAGGAGTAAGCCATGAACCATAAACTTTCATCTTTCATTTTTCATCTTTCATCTTTCATCTTTCATCTTTCATTTTTCATCTTTCATCTTTCATTTTTTATCTTCTCCGCTCCTGCCGCTGCGCAGGACGCCCTCTGGGCAACGGGCAGCGCCGTACCCGACGGCACACAGCAGCTCACCCGCCGTGCTGATGGACAGTTCCGTTTTGCCGGTCCCCTCCGCGCCGGCGAACTGAAGATCATGACCACGGCCGACTACCAGCCCGGCACCACACAGTTCCTCAAGCCACAGCTGCAGGACTCCTACCTGATAAACTACGGGCTCAACTACGTCTTGACAACCGATGAGACCCAGCCGGGATGGGTTGTCTCTTTCGATGAGGAGACCTACCGCTTTTTGGTCGACACCAGCAGCCGTAAGGTCACTGGCGAGCTCGCCCTGCCTTGGAACGAACTGCTCATTGCCGGCAGTGCCTTCGAGGGCGGCTCCGATGGCACGGAGTGGAAGCGCGACAACATGTTGCCATTCACCCGCGACCACGAGAACCCCTACGTCTTCACATGGACAGGTGAGCTTGGCGACTTCGGCGGTGTGGAACCTGGACGCTTCAAGCTCGAGGGACAGATGACGTGGGGACCACGCGAGCTCCACCCTTTCAGCCAGGACGAGGACATCCTCAGCGCCTCACAGGCCCGCACAGGCGGCGACGACACGAAATGGCACGTGTCACAGCCCGGCACCTATACCATCACGGTCGACCTCTTCAACGAAACGGTCAAAGCCACTAAGCACTAACTCAAAGCGTAATCACTCATGTCCCGTCTCCTTCTACTCCTCGGCTGGCTGTGCTGCAGCGTTGCCGCAGCCGCTCCTCCCCACCCGACCACCGGCGTCTACGTCGGCGGCCACATCCGGCGTGAACGCCCTAACACCATCACCAACCTGAAAAACTCTGGCTTCACCTACGCTATCCTTTTCAACGTTAATGTCGAGCCCGACGGCACACTGACCACCGACGGAGAGACCATCTGCAAAGATGGCACGTATGTGTTTGCTAACACGCAGCCCCACTACGTCGACGACGTCAAAGAGCTGAAGGCGTGGCCAACAGGTATCAGCCGCATAGAGATCTGCATTGGCGGATGGGGCAACGAGTCATACAGCCGCATCCGTGACCTCATCAACAAGGAGGGCATCGGCAGCAACTCCATTCTCTACCGTAATTTCAAGGCACTGAAGGAGGCCATCCCAGAGATCGACGCTGTGAACAACGACGACGAGCACTGCTACGACAGCAACACGGCCGTACGCTTCCATGTCATGATGAGTCAGCTGGGCTACAAGACCACCGTGGCGCCCTACACCAACAAGGCGTTCTGGGAAAGACTTGTCACACAGCTGAACCAGTCACGTCCCGGTGCCTGCGACCGCGTGCTCATCCAGTGCTACGATGGCGGAGCCTACAACAACCCTTCCGACTGGCACTTCGGTGACATCCCGCTCCACGCCGGACGCACCAACTATCAGTCCGACATGCAGGCATCCATCAACCAGATGCAGACCTGGCGCGACCAGAATGGTGTGACGGGCGCCTTCGTATGGGTCTACAACGACGAGACATGGAACCTCAACCAGTGGGCTTCGGCCATGAACCGCATCTTCCCCTCCATGAGCAGCGATGACGCCGTGGCCACCTTCTACAGCGACAACAACTTCGGTGGCTACGCCGTGTCACTGCCCGTAGGCGAATATGGCACGGGGCAGCTTGCTGCCTACGGCATTACCAACAGGGACATACAGTCGTTCCGACTCACTGAGGGCTACCAGCTGACAGCTTACATCACTAACGACCTCACCGGTGTGTCGAAGTCATGGACCGACGCTGAGATGGAACGCATGGGGGCATGGGGTAACCGCATCTCATCACTGAAGATAGAGCTCATCGACGATGAGTCGGCCATCAGCGATCCTGTCATCAAATCGTCAAATAGTAAATCGTCAAATAGTAAATATTATGATCTACTTGGCCGTCAAGGTTCAACGTCCCCAGGTCTGCGCATCGTCAACGGGAAGAAGATCATCTATCACCAACATTAAACGACAATACCGATGAAGTGCATACACCGTACCCTTGCCCTTAGTTTATTGCTGTTCGCAGCCGCCACAACAAGTGCCGAGCCAGTCACCCCTGAACAGGCCCTGCAGCAAGCACGACAGTTCCTGCAGCAGAAGCAGCGCACCTGCGACGCCACGCCCGTCAAATCTCAATTCGCAATTCGCAAATCTCAAATCTCCGCTCGGCCGAAGGACGCTTGCTACCAACGGGACGCAAGAATTCACGAATCTCAACCAACACTCCCACCTTATTATATATTTAATACTGAAGGCGGACAAGGCTTTGTCATCATAGCAGGCGACGACCGTGCGGAGACCATTCTCGGCTATACCGACCAAGGCACCTTCGACCCCACCAACGTTCCCGAAGGCCTCGACTGGCTGTTGACTTCCTACACCGACCAGATGGAAGCCCTCGTGCCCGACGCTTCTCCATCGGGAAAAAGGCCCTCTCCTTCCCATGTGGCTCCCCGCACCCCCGTCCCCCCTCTGCTGCCATTCCTCTGGAACCAGGGCGAACCTTATAACATTCTCTGTCCCCGCTACCTCAACCGCGACGGCTCAGAGGGCGACCGTAGTGCCACGGGCTGTGTTGCCACGGCCGTTGCACAGGTCATGGGCTACTACCGTTACCCCGATGCCACCCAGCGCTACATTCCCGCCTACACCGTCGACTACGACACCGACGAAGGTAAGAAGACCGTCCGCATGCAGGGCGTACAGCGCGGCGCAACCATCGACTGGGACAACATCCTGCCCGTCTACGACGGCAACTCCACTGCTCGTCAGGACACGGCCATCGCCGAACTCATGCTTTACGTCGGTCTCGGTTCGAAGATGAGCTACGGTGCCTCCTCGGCCACTTTCCTCAGCACGGCCTGCGATGCCCTCGTCAACTACTTCGGCTACGACGATGGCACCCACATCGAAAGCCGTGGCAACTACACCATTGCCGGCTGGCACGACCTGCTCTACAACGAACTGGCCACGGGTCACCCCATTGCCTTCTCAGCCGTCAACTCTGGCGGCGGCCATGCCTTTGTGCTCGATGGCTGCGATGCCGAGGGTCTGTTCCACGTGAACTGGGGATGGGGCGGACTCGACAACGGCTACTTCCGCATCGACGTCCTCGCGCCTGACGTAGGCACCGGCATCGGCGCCAGCCCCACCCCCGACGGCTACAACATGGGACAGGAGGCTATCATCGGTATGCAGCTGCCCGACGACATCAAGGCCGACCCCGTGCAGCCCTGCCTCACTGCCAACGACTGGGAGCTACGCCCCGGCAACGTCTTCTTCGCCAACTTTGTCAACTGGACGGGTATCAACACCACGTGGGACATGGGTATTGGCTACGCTGACGCCGACGGCAACATCGTCCCCATTGGTAACAAGGCGACGGCACAGATCAACGCCAACTACTACTCTGGACAGTCGTTCACCATCACTGGTCTGCCCGCCGGCACTTATCACGTAGTGCCCATCAGTAAGCGTGCCAGCACCAACAACTGGCGTTCGCACGTGAACCCCGACATCCGTTACGTCCTTGTCACCGTCGACGACAGTGGACAGACGACAGTCGAGCTTCGTCCCATTGAGTCTATCGAGGTGACAGGCATCAACTTCCCTGGCAACCACCGCACCGGTGACCGCCAGACGGTACGTGCCACCTTCCGCAACCTTGGCGACGAATACTTCCGCGAAGTGCACCTGTTTGCATCGACCACCGACTACATGGGTGAGAGTCTCGGACGCACAGCTCTCACCATGGAGGAGGGCGGCGAGGGAACCACCTCTTTCTTCTTCACTCCCGACCACGCAGGCACGTGGAACGTATGGCTCTGCCTCGACGACCGCGGCAACCACATCCTGGCACAGACCACCGTCGACATCAGCGACGAGGGCACGGCCGGCGGCTACAACCTGCGCTATGTCAGCCACACCGTCACCAACCGCTCCAACGGCAATGTCTACGGCAACCGCATGCATGGCAAGGTGAACATCTTGAACCAGGCAACCGAGACCTTCGATGGTAACGTCCGCCTGTGGCTCTTCAAGCAGGCTGACAACGGCGGCTTCTATGGTGACGCCAGCGTCTATCGCCACATCACCGTCGAGCCACGCAAGACGGCCACTGTCACTTACGCCTTCGACGACCTGCAGCTTGGCGCCAACTACGTCATGAGCATCCTCTACGAGGAGGGCGGCGACATTCAGGACGGTGGTCTCAAGAACATGGGACGCACACAGGCTGGCGTTGTCTATTGGCAGCAGGACCTCACGCTCAGTGGCATGGCTCCCGCAGCTACCATCAGTATTCCCAATGGTGCAGCTACCGTCGACTTCAGTTGTGCACAGAATGCTGTCAAGACCGTCCGTCCCAACAGCAATCCAAACGCGCTCTACCTGTTCCCCGAAGGCAGCACGGTGCCCGATGGCCTTGAAGAGGCCAACGTCGTCGTGGGCAGTCAGGCCGGAACCATACGTCTTTCCGACGGCTACACCTTCTACACCCCCGTCGCCTTTACAGCTGCAGAAGCCGTCTACGAGCGTCCCACTACCGACGACGGCAGCTGGCAGACCCTTACCCTGCCCTTCGCACCGCAACAGCTGCCCGAGGGTCTGAAGGTCTTGGCCCTCACTGGCGAGACCACCAACCAGCTGCCTTACTTCACAGCCACCACCGACGTGTTACCTTACGTGCCCTACCTCGTCAGCAGCAACGCAGCATCCACACCGTCCGAAGCCTACCGCTTCACGGCCGCCAATGCCAAGTTCCCAACGACGACTCTCAGTAACGTGGCGAATGGCATAGCCGCTGGAATACCTGTCGTTACCGACAACTACCGTTTCATTGGCACCACCATCAAGACCCGCCTCTCCGGCCTCTACAAACTCGACGCTGCACAGACGGCCTTTATGCCTGCTCCTGCCAACATGCTGACGGAGGCCTTCAATGCTTACTTCACGACAACGCTCAGCCTCGACACCATCACTTTCGAGACCGACCAGCTCTCGGCCATCAGCGACCCCATTAATCAATGGTCAAATCGTATATCGTCAAATAGTAAATCTTTCGACCTACTTGGCAGACAACGCTCGACGTACAACGATCAGCGTTCAACGTCACCCCGACTGCGTATCATCAACGGAAAGAAAATCATTACTCATTAAGTCTTATGAAACATCTTATCATTCCCGCCTTCCTCGTATGCTGCAACATCGCTGCAGCCCAACCTTCAACACCCGCCCCTCAACCCGACATGCAAAAGAAAGCCTACATGGTGTCCGACGCCCACCTCGACACACAGTGGAACTGGGACGTACAGACCACCATCCGCCATTACATCAAGAGCACCCTCGACCAGAACCTCTTACTCATGAGGCAGTATCCCAACTACATCTTCAACTTCGAGGGTGGCGTGAAATACGCCTGGATGAAGGAGTATTATCCTTTGCAATACGAAGAGCTGAAGAAATACGTCGCAAAAGGACAATGGCACCTCACCGGCAGCAGCTGGGATGCCTGCGAGACCATCATCTGCTCGCCAGAATCGTTCCTGCGCAATGTTCTCCTCGGCCAGACATTCTACCGTCAGGAGTTTAACACTGAGGGCACCGACATCTTCCTGCCCGACTGCTTTGGCTTTCCCTATACGCTTCCCACGCTGGCAGCCCACTGCGGACTCATCGGCTTCTCGTCGCAGAAGCTGGGGTGGCGCACAAAGCCTTTCTTCGACGACGGCCGCCGCTACCCCTTCACCGTCGGGCTTTGGCAGGGCATCGACGGCAGCCGTATCATGATGACCCATGGCTTCGGCTATGGCGACCGCTGGCCCGACAGTGACCTCTCGCACAACGAGAGACTGCTCCGCGAGGCTAGTGCCAGCCCCCTAGGTATTGTCTACCGCTACTACGGTACCGGCGACATCGGCGGCTCACCCACCATTCCTTCCGTCAGGGCCGTGGAGAAAGGCATCAAGGGCGATGGCCCCGTAAAGATTATCAGTGCCACCAGCGACCAGCTCTATAAGGACTTCTTGCCTTATGACCGTCATCCGGAGCTGCCCGTCTACGACGGTGAACTCACCATGGACCTCCACGGCAACGGCTGTTACACCTCACAGGCGGCCATGAAACTCTACAATCGCCAGAACGAGCATCTCGGCGACGCCGCTGAGCGCACCGCCGTCATGGCCGACTGGCTGGGAACCGCCTACCCCACGCAGCAGATGACCGACAACTGGCGCCGCTTCATCTGGCATCAGTTCCACGACGACGTCACCGGCACCAGCATCCCCCGCGCCTACGAGTTCTCATGGAACGATGAGCTGCTCACGCTGAAGCAGTTTGCCGGTGTAATGACACATAGCGTTGCAACAATCGCCAAGCAGATCGATACCCGCGTGGACGGCACACCGGTCGTCGTCTACAACAACGAGACGTTCCCCATCAAAGCCATCGCCGAGGTGGAGGCCACAGCCATCCCACAGCTCACTGCAGGCCGCGCCTGCCAAGTGGTGGCCCCTGATGGCAGCAAAGTGCCCTCACAGGTTATCGAGCGCGATGGCAGCCGCTACGTGCTCTTCGAAGCCGATGTCCCCTCGACGGGCTTCGCCGTCTATAGCCTGAAAGCGGCATCTAAGGCTAACACCGCGCCCGCCTCATCAGGAACAACCATCGAGAACGCTGCCTACCGGCTCACCGTCGACAGCCACGGCGACATCACCTCGCTCTTCGACAAGGAGGCCAACCGCGAGCTGGTGGCCTCGGGGCGCAGCCTGCGCCTCGTCGTTTTCGACGACTGCACCTCCACCGCATGGCCTGCCTGGGAAATACAGAAGGCGACCATCGACCGTGCTCCGTTACCCATCCATAACGACGTAACCATCGCCACCGAGCAGGGACCACTGCGCCGCACACTAGTCATCCGCAAGCGCTACGGCGACTCCGAGATCGAACAGCGCATCCATCTCTATGAGGGAAGCCAGGCCCGCCGCATCGACTTCGAGAACACCGTCGACTGGCGCTCGCTCAACGCCCTGCTGAAGGCAGAATTCCCACTCAGCGTCAGCAACCCGAAGGCCACCTACGACCTCGGACTGGGCACCATCCAGCGAGGCAACAACTGCGACACTGCCTTCGAGGTGTATGCTCATGAGTGGACTGACCTGACCGACCAGCGCGGCGACTACGGTGTGACGCTGCTTAACGACTCCCGCTACGGCTGGGACAAACCCGACGACCAGACGCTGCGTCTCTCGCTGCTTTACTCACCGAAGCCCGCCAAAAGCTATGCCTACCAGGACCGACAGGACTTCGGTCACCACGTCTTTACCTATAGTCTGATAGGCCACAACGGTCCCCTCGACATCAGCATGGCCACTCGTCAGGCCACTCAGCTCAACAGCCCCCTGCGCACCTTCGTCACCACGAAGCACAAGGGTGACCTTGGCCGCACATTCTCGTTCGTTGCCTCCGACAATGCCAACGTAATGGTTCGTGCTCTGAAGAAGGCCGAAGTGAGCGACGAATATGTGGTACGCGTCTACGAGACCAGCGGAAAGCAGCGCCAGCAGGCCCACCTCACCTTTGCTGCCGACATCGTCAGTGCAGCTGAGGCCGATGGTACTGAGCGCACCATAGGTGCCGCCACACACGAGGGCCGCACGCTCAACATCACCGTCGACCCGTACAGTCTGAAGACCTACAAGGTGAAATTAGCTGCCCCAACGACATCAGCACAGCCCACTTCGCAAGTGGCAATGGTCAATTGTCAATTGCCATTCGACCGTCAATGTGCCAGCTTCAACGAGTTCCGCTCTGCCGCCAACTTTGAGGGCGGCTACAGCTATGCCGCTGAGCTGTTCCCCTCCGACGGTATCACCATCGACGGCGTGTCGTTCCGCTTAGGCGAGAAGGAAGCCAGCAACGGTCTGACCTGCAAGGGCGACACCCTGCAGCTGCCCACGCTCAGCACCTCACGCACTGCCGAGGGACCACGTCATCTCTACCTTCTCGCCGCCTCTGACAAGGGCGATCGTGAAGCAACGTTCACCATCGGTCAGTCACGCCAGACGCTGGAAGTGCCCTTCTACAGCGGTTTCGTTGGCCAATGGGGGCATGACGGCCATACCACAGGCTTCATGAAACAAGCACGGGTGGCCTACGTGGGCACCCACCGCCACTCGCCCGACGGCGATGAGCCTTACGAGTACACTTACATGTTCCTACTGCGCCTCGACATTCCCAAAGGTGTCAGCCAGGTGTTACTGCCCGACGACCGCCACGTCGTCATCTTCGCAGCCACGCTGACCAGTGCCGATGGCGCCATCACCAACACTTCGCTACCGCCGACAGGCCTCGTCCCTGCTGCTCCGCTATTCAAGACATCGCTACGCACCGACGACCAAGCAGCCACTGAGCAGGCTGACCGCCCTGCCAGGGTGTCTGTCCTGAAGAATGCCACCGTGGTGGCTGTATCAGGGGAGGTGAACGAGCACGAGCGTGCCATCTTCCTGACCGACGGGCGCTCTGACACCAAGTGGTGCGACAGCCAGGCCGCTCCTAACTATGTGGTATTCGACCTCGGTAAGCCGACCACCGTCGACACCTGGTGCCTGCTCAACGCCGGCCAGGAGAGTGCTGCCTACATCACACGTACCTGCCTGCTGCAGGGGCGCCTCAACGAGAGCGACGAATGGCAGACGCTCGACATGTTCGATGGTAACCGCCGCAACGAGGTGGAGCGTCATTTCTCGCCGACCACCGTCCGCTACGTCCGTCTGTTTGTCGTCAGTCCCACACAGTCTACCGACCCCGCAACCCGCATCTACGAATTCGAACTCTTCTAACCCCGTACCCAACCCATAACACAATGAGACACCTCATCCTTGCCTTCCTCGTATGCTGCGCCATCATCGCAGCCCCCACCCTCGTCTCCGCCCAAACCGACGTATACCTCAATGGTAACATCGTTCTCTCGGGACGCATCCTCCTCACCAACACGACTGGCCAGCAGTATACTGGGGAAGTAGACCTCGACGACAGCAAAGTGTTCCTCTTCAGCGACAAGTACGTCTTCTTCGAGTGCCCCTCGCAGAACTACCGCTCCAGCAACATACGCATCAACGGCGGTCACTACACGGTCCGCTTTAACATGGCCGACAAGAGCTGGCAGTTTACAGCACCCGTCGACCCGTTCCGCATCTCAGCCTTCGGCTCCTCCGTCTGCAACGGACAGGGCGCCACCGGCAACAAGGGATACGCTTACCTCTACGGCGAACAGCTGAAAGAGCGCTATGCCAACGAGACCTCGCCCAACGCCTTCTATGTCTCAGGCATCTCCATCGGCGGCAACAACACGCAGAACCTGCTCGACCGCTACGACGAAATGACGCGCGACCACGCAGCATACGTCATCATCGGCCTCTCGATGGGCAACGAGGGCATCCACGAGTCTTCAAACAAGCAGCAGACGCTCAACCAGTTCTCCACCAACATGCAGACCCTCATCAGCCGCATGAAAACCGACGGCAAGATACCCGTGGTGATGAACAACTACACGCGTGGCGACTTCACGCTCGAGGACTATAGCTACATCAAGAAGATGAACCTGCTCATCCACCAGTGGGACGTAGCCTCCGTCAACACCCTCGGCGCTATCGACGACGGTGCAGGCCACTGGGCGTCAGGCTACCAGCAGGACAATGCCCACCCCACCACCAACGGGCACCGTGAGTTCTTCTACGCCATGCCACCCTCGCTCTTCGATGCCTTGGCTTCCGGCAGGGGACTGCCCGTGCGCGACCTGACGCAGCAGCTGACGCTACGTGGTGGCGACGTCATCAACTTCCGTGGCGAGGCAACCGTCCACCCCTTCGCCATCACACTTCGTGTCAAGGGCGATGCCGCAGGACTTCTGCTCACCTATAAGCTGACAGCAGGCATACGTCAGGGAACAATTTCCGTCGATGCCGATGGCCATGTGGTCTACACCAACCCCACAAACCGTACAGTGAAATCAACCGCTACGCTCGCTGACAATGAGTGGCACTATGTCACGCTAACCCATTACTATGCGCAGGGACGCACACTGCTCTATGTTGATAAGGAAGAGGTCGGCGAAATACGTGAGCGCATCAGCTCACTGGCCGACGTCACCATTGGCGACACCACCACAACCGTCACACGACAGCTCAGCGAGCTGTTCTTCTGGCGCAGTGCACTGTCGCCCGACGAGGTGGCTGCCGTCACCGACGGCCTCATGTTGAAGTCGAGCCTTGAGCTTTATGTGCCTGCCACGGCGACGCTCGAGAACCTGGCAACGAGCCTCAACAGTGTGACGTTCGTCGGCGGAGAGGCATCGACAGACCTCTTCGGCGACATCAACAAAGACGGGCAAGTGGGCATCGGCGATATCGTGGCCATCACTAACATCATGGCAGGCAGCGACAACTCTGAAATGACGCTCAAACTGGCCGACCTGAACAACGACGGACAGGTGGGCATCGGCGACATTGTCGCCATCACGAATATCATGGCAGGCTTATAAGGGCAAAAAAACGCTAAAAAGTTTGGTGGTTACACCTTTTTGTTGTACCTTTGCACCGACATAATCGTAACTCGGGGGCGGCCGGGCTGATCGGGATACTCATCAAATAACTTAAAAACTCGGGCTGACGACTCCTGTCAATGGCGGGCCACTAACCAAGCCAATCCCTTCGGGATAGTGCCGGTGGATTACAACGACGGAGAGCACCCACAACTTGTTTACAAGGAGTTTTCATCACATCCACCCACCGCCCCCTTCTTTTGACTCAACTTTTCAAGCTGAGGAAGGAGTTGAGGAGTAAGGAGTTGAGGAGGTAAAGTAGAACACCTCCAATACTCTGAGATCCGACAAAAGTAGCGCCGGTGATGGGGGAAATAGATCTATTCTACTTTACCTCCACATCTCCACACCTCCTCAACTACTGAAAGTTGAGCGTATGCGAAACTCAAACCTCAATTCTCAATTCTCAACTCTCAACTAAAACATGTTCTCAGGTATCATCGAAGAGTTTGCCACCGTCGTCGCCATTCATAAAGACCGTGAAAACATAGACTTCACACTCACATGCTCATT
Source organism: Prevotella sp. (assembly GCA_017417465.1). GTDB lineage: Bacteria > Bacteroidota > Bacteroidia > Bacteroidales > Bacteroidaceae > Prevotella. The sequence continues at coordinate 37,012 of JAFPZD010000086.1, forward strand.
CGTCAATGAACTAAAGATTGACCAAAGCGTCGCCCACAATGGCGTCTGCCTCACCGTTGTCGAAATCAACCCACCTACTGAGGACATACCCAACGGCAGCTATGTGGTAACGGCAATGAAGGAGACACTCGACCGCTCAAACTTAGGGCAGCTCTGTGTGGGCGACAAGGTAAACATTGAGCGCTCAATGCTGATGAACGGTCGTCTCGACGGCCACATCGTACAAGGGCATGTCGACCAGACGGCCATCTGCACGGCCATGAACGACGCCGACGGCTCTACTTACTTTACTTTCAGCTATGCCCACAATGCCGATATGGCACGCCGAGGCTATTTCACCGTCGACAAAGGCTCAGTCTCCGTCAACGGCGTGTCGCTCACGGTCTGCAACCCTACCGCCGACTCTTTCCAAGTAGCTATCATTCCTTATACGATGGAGCACACTAACTTCCAGGACATCCGCGTCGGTACCACCGTCAACATAGAGTTCGATATCCTCGGAAAGTACATCGCACGCCTGCAAGACTTCTAACTACCTCTAACTACCTCAAGACCATGATACGCCCATTTACACTTTTCACTTTGCTCCTCTCGCTGTTCGCTTTCCATGCCTCCCCTTCCTTCGCTTGGCACAGCATTCTGAAGGACAACGTGAAGTCGCTGGAAGTCATGGTCAACCACGACTTTATGTCGTTGCCTGTCATGCAGCTCCGCTCACGTGATGTGCTAACCATCAGCTTCGATGAGCTGTCGCACAACTACCACCGTTTCGTCTACCACCTTGAACCCTGTAACCCCGACTGGACACCCGTCGAGGGTCTCTTCGAGAGCGACTGGTTAGAGGGGTTCAACGACCAGCCCATCGATAATTATGAGAACTCGCTGAACACCAATGTACTCTACACCCACTACCAGCTACGGCTGCCCAACGCCCAGACCAGACTGCGGATGAGCGGCAACTACCGCCTGTACATCCTCGACGAAGATGACGGCAACGAGGAGGTAGCCCGTGTGGAGTTCCGTGTCGTCGAGCCACTGATGAACGTCGGCATCGGCGTCACCACCAATACCGACATCGACTTCCAAGATGCCCATCAGCAGGTGGCACTCACCGTCAACTACAACACGGTGAAGGTCACCAACCATGCTGAACAGCTGCAGGTGTTCGTCATGCAGAACGGTCGTGAAGACAACATGAAAGTCCACCCACGCCCTAACTACATCACGCCACAGTCCCTGCGCTGGGAGCACAACCGCGAGCTCATCTTTGAGGCCGGTAACGAGTACGGCAAGTTCGAGGTGCTCGACCCCTCACACATCTCCATGGGACTCGCAAGCGTCAGCTGGGACGAGGAGCAGCGACGCTATCACGCCTACGCCTATCCTCGCGACATCCGGCGCTCTTACCTCTACGACGAGGATGCCGACGGTGCCTTCCTGCTGCGCAACAGCGACAACTACGAGGCGGCTACCACCTCGGAATATGTGCTCGTCCATTACAAGCAGAAGGCACGTTACTACGACGATGCCCGTGTCATCATCGACGGACGATGGACCACTGAGGATCCCGAGACGTATGTCATGGACTACGACGAGACTGACGGCACCTACAACGCCACCATCCTCCAGAAACTGGGCTATTACAACTACCAGCTGCTGCTACAAGACTACGATGGCACCACCCACCTCCTGCCTGAGACGGGCTCTTTCTACCAGACCGAGAACCGCTATCAGGCCCTCGTCTATTACAAAGGAACAGGCGAACGTGCCTGGCGTCTCGTAGGCTATCAGGAGATACTGTTCCGCGACAACTGAAATTACTTTTCTCAACTTTCGCAAGCTATGAAAACGATGCGCAGCCAGCCCCGTAGGGGCATGACAATGGTAGCCAGCCATTTCCGCTCGACCTTGTCGCTTGCTACCAACGGGACGCAAGAATGGCTGGTATAAAGGGACGGTAGAAAAGCGTGCCTTTAGGTACGCGACAACATCCGACCCTTGTCGCGTACCTACGGCACGCTCGTTACACAGCCCCCTGTTACCAGCCATTGAAATGGCTGGCTACCACTGTCTGATGCCTACGGCATCGGCTGCGCAGAACTTGCGAAACTTGAATTACTTTTTTAAACCAAAAATTATGGTTACGATATAGCTGTTGGCATAAGACGCTGAAAGCGTCTTAAGTCCTCCGCCATGTCACTCAAAAGAAATGCGGTGATACAGCAGATGAAATAAGACGCTGAAAAAGTTTCCGCTCACCGCCTTGTGCCAACTATTATATCATTCCCAAAATTATCCCGCTCATCCCGCTCATCCCGCACCTGAATTTAGGTGCGGGATGAGCGGGATGAGCGGGATGTTTTTCTGTTAAGTAGATGAACACAATTATTTTATAAAAACAACGAATTTAACGAATTAAACGAA
>JAFPZD010000004.1 GCA_017417465.1 Prevotella sp.
CCACTTCTTCCTCTCGCAGTACTTCCGCGAGCACTACGACGAGGCGATGTCGAAGTTGCCGAACCTCGCCACGGGCATCGAGATCAACCGCGTGGAGGTGTGGGTCACAAACAAGTCGGGTACCACCACCAACGGCCGTAACATCATCGCCTTCGCCGACCTTGGCGAGGAGAAGATATTGGGAAACCATTTCTGGGATACGGCAGGCCAGACCATTCCGAGCAATGCCGCCAATTCGGAATACAGTTCGCTGACCACTACGTATGCCGGCGCCCGTGACATCGACGATGCGAGTACGGTGCTGATGGCCATCCCGGGCTTTGAGAACGGTCTGGACTATGAAAAACTGGCGAGCGCCCGACTGCTCAACTCTTCGGAATATACGGTGAACAAGTCGTTGGGCTATATCTCGCTGAAGACCGGTCTGCAGACCGACCAGGTGCTGGCGGTGGCCTACGAATATACGCTGGGCGGCGTGAGCTATCAGGTGGGTGAGTTTGCCAGCGACCTGACCGATGCCTCCAAGGCGCTGTTCGTCAAGTCGCTCCGTAACACTTCCAGCGCGCCCTTCCAGTACAACTGGCGGCTGATGATGAAGAACGTCTATTACCTCGCCTCGACGGTGCAGAAGGAGAAGTTCCGTCTGGACATCAAGTACCAGAGTGATACGGCGGGTGTCTATCTGACCTATATCCCCGACCAGCGGGTGAAGTCCATGGCGCTGATCAAGCTCCTGGGCTGTGACCGTCTGGACAATAACCTCAAGACGCACCCGAACGGCTACTTCGACTTCGTGGAGGGCTACACGGTGCAGAACGGCCGTGTGTTCCTGCCCTCGGCAGAGCCCTTCGGCGAATACCTGCGGGAGCAGCTGCTGAAGTACGGTCTCAGCGATGAGGAGGCAGAGACCTACGTGTTCAGTCAGCTCTACGACTCGACGAAGACCGTGGCGAAGCAGAATGCCGAGAAGGATAAGTTTATGATGACCGGTCTGTATAAGGGTTCTTCGGCGAATGTCATCTCGCTGGGGGCCTACAACGTGCCGCGAGGTTCCGTCGTTGTGACGGCCGGCGGTGTGACGCTGACGGAGGGTTCCGACTACTCGGTGGACTACTCAGCCGGTGAGGTGACCATCCTGAACCAGAGCATCATCGACGCCGGTACGAATGTGAACGTGTCATTAGAGTCGAACACCGAATACGGTATGCAGCGCAAGACGATGATCGGCGTGAACTGGGAGTATGAGTTCTCGAAGAACTTCCAGTTGGGCGGTACGCTGCTCCACCTCCACGAGCAGGCGCTCATCTCGAAGGTGTCGATGGGTGAAGAACCGCTCAACAACACCCTCTGGGGCCTGAACGTGAACTGGAAGCAGGAGTCGCAATGGCTCACGGCGATGCTCAACAAGATTCCCTTCCTCAACGTGAAGCAGCCCTCGCACATCTCCTTCACGGGAGAGTTCGCCCACCTGATTGCCGGTACCGCCGGAGACACGCAGGACAACGCCTCGTATATCGACGACTTCGAGAATACGAAGAGCTATATCAGCGTGAAGTCACCCAAGTCGTGGACACTCTCGAGCGTGCCGACGATGTTCTCGGAGTTTTCCGACAAGACGGGTGTCACCAGCGGCTATAACCGTGCGAAGCTGGCGTGGTATGCCGTAGATCCCATCTTCACCCGCCGCAGCTCGACGCTCACGCCGAGCCACATCAAGAGCGACCTCGACCAGCTGTCGAACCACTATGTGCGTGAGGTCTATGTGAAGGAGCTCTATCCCAACCGCGACCAGAGCACCTACAACGGCGCCACCTCGACTCTCGAGGTGCTGAACCTGGCCTACTACCCCTCGGAGCGCGGACCGTATAACCTGACGCGCGACTTCAACAGCGACGGTACGCTCCGTCAGCCCGAGACGAAGTGGGGCGGTATGATGCGCAATCTTGAGACCAACGACTTCGAACAGGCGAACATCGAGTACATCGAGTTCTGGCTGCTCGATCCCTTCATCTACACCCGTCAGAACGGCACCGCCTCCGACTACAGCGGCGACCTCTACTTCGACCTCGGTGAGATCTCGGAGGATATCCTGCGCGACGGTAAGAAGTTCTACGAGAGCGGTATGCCGGTTGACGGCACCAGCAACTTCGTGACGACCCAATGGGGTAAGATCCCGATGCAGGCCACGCAGACCTACGCCTTCGCCACGACTACCGGTTCCAGAAAGCTGCAGGATGTGGGTCTCAACGGCCTTACCGATGACGAGGAGCGGGAGTTCGGGGCGTATAAGGAGTGGCTCGACGCGGTGGTGAACAGCGGTATCATCACCAACGACAGTATCATCGAGGCCTGGCGCAACGACCCTGCCGGTGACGACTACCACTACTTCCGAGGCTCCGACTACGACAACGAACAGAAGAGCATCCTCGACCGATACAAGCTCTACAACAACCCTCAGGGCAACTCGCCGGAGACCGAAGACCAGACCGAGTCGTACGACACCAGCTACAAGGCCGGACCCGACGTGGAGGATATCAACCAGGACTTCACCCTCAACGAGTACGAGCGCTACTATCAGTATAAGGTGCGCATTTCGCCGGAGGTGCTCGACGCCTACCGCAACGGCACACCTCTGCCCGACTGCTTCATCACCGACATGCGCACCAGTAGCGTGAAACTGCGTAATGGCGACACGACGAGCGTCAACTGGTATCAGTTCCGCATCCCCCTGGTGAAATATGTGAACCGCGTGGGGTCTATCAACGACTTCACCAGCATGCGCTTCATGCGTATGTTCATGACGGGCTTCCAGAAGCCCATCGTGCTCCGCTTCGGCAGCCTCGACCTCGTGCGTGGCGAGTGGCGTATCTACAAGCAGAACCTTAACACCTCCCCCACGGAGACCGGCACCTTCTCGGTGAGTGCGGTGAACATCGAGGAGAACAACGACAAGACTCCCGTGAACTACGTGCTGCCCCCGGGCATCAGCCGTGCCACCGACCCCTCGCAGCCGCAGCTGGTGGAGAACAACGAGCAGGCCCTGAATATGGTTGTGACGGATATGCAGCCGGGAGAGTCGAAGGCCGTCTATAAGAAAACCACGCTCGACCTCAGGCAGTACAAGCGTATGCAGATGTTCGTCCACGCCAACCACCTCGTGCCCGACCTGACCAACCTGAAAGACAACCAGCTGGCGGTGTTCATCCGTCTGGGTAGCGACTACAAGAACAACTACTACGAGTATGTGATCCCCTTGCAGCTGACGCCCGACCGCAGCGACTACAACAAATACTCTAATGCCGACCGTCGGATCGTGTGGCCCGAGGAGAATATGCTCGACATCAAGCTGAGCCTCTTCACCGATCTGAAGAAAGACCGTAATATCCAGAAGGCGCAGGGTGGTGCCAGCTACGCCCAGCTGTTTACCGGCTACGATCCCGACCGTCCCGGCAATATGGTCGGCATTATGGGTAATCCCACCATCGGCGACGTGAAGGTGATGATGATTGGCGTGCGTAACATCTCAGGCGAGGTGAAGTCCGGTGAGGTGTGGGTCAACGAGCTGCGACTGATGGAGAGCAACAACGACGGCGGCTGGGCGGCCACGGGTAACCTGAAGGTGCAGCTCTCCGACTTCGGCTATGTGAACGTGACGGGACGCTATGTCAGCGACGGCTTCGGCGGATTGGAGGAGGGCGTCATGCAGCGTTCGACGGATACACAGAAGAACTACTCCGTCACCACCTCGCTCGAACTGGGTAAGTTCTTCCCCGAAAAGGCAAAGGTCAGCGCACCCCTCTATTACTCGGTGACGAAGGATGAGGTACGTCCCCGTTACAGCGCCCTCGACAATGATATGATTCTCGACGATGCCCTCGATGTCGCCGCCACGGAGCACGAGCGCGACAGTATCGAGTCGCTCTCCGTCGTGAAGACCACCAATACCAACTTCGCCCTCTCCAACGTGCGCTGGGGACTGAAGACCAAGCGCCATCCGATGCCATACGACCCGGCCAACTTCTCGTTCTCATACAGTCACTCCCACTTCTATACCTCGGGCGAGACAACCGTCTATGAGAAGCGCGACGAGTGGCGCGGATCGCTCAACTACAGCTATTCGCCCGTCTATAAGACCTGGGAGCCCTTCAAGAGCCTCAAGGGCAAGTCGAAGTGGCTCGCCTTCCCCAAGGCGCTCGGATTCAATTACCTGCCGCAGAACATCGGCTTCAACACCCAGATCAGCCGAGACTACTACGAGATGCAGGAGCGCGACCTCGAGAGTACCGAGAATCAGAATATGCCCCTGCGCTGGAACCAGCAGTTCCTCTGGAACCGTGACTTCACCCTGCGCTGGGACTTCACCAAGAACCTGCACTTCAGTTTCCAGTCGGGCACCCGTGCACAGATCGAGGAGCCCTATACCCCTGTGAACAAGGACCTCTATCCCGACCGGTATTCCGCCTGGAAGGACTCCGTCTGGCAGAGCATCAAGAACCTCGGTACGCCGCTCGACTACCAGCAGCAGGTCACCGCCAGCTACCAGTTGCCGCTGAACAAACTGCCCATCTTCGACTGGATCAACAGCGACGCCTCCTATACCGCCCGCTATACCTGGGTAAAGGGTACGGAGACGGAAGAAGGCGTCAGCTACGGCAACACCATCAACAGC
>JAFPZD010000087.1 GCA_017417465.1 Prevotella sp.
CAGACGTCGGCGCAGTTGCCGCAGCCGAGGCAGTCGAGCACGCTGGGCTCGATGACGAAGTGCATTCCCTTCATGGCGGCGGGAGCCTTCATCTCGCGGCTGTCGAGGCCCTCGAACTGTGCCAGTTCCTCGTCGGTGAGGACGAACGGACGGATGGCAGCGTGAGGACAGATGTAAGCACACTGGTTACACTGGATACAGTTGTCCTTGTTCCAAACGGGAACGAAGGCCTCCACACCACGCTTCTCGTAAGCGGCAGTGCCAACCTCCCAAGAGCCGTCGGTGGTACCGAACTTGGCGAAGGCACTGACGGGCAGCAAGTCGCCGGCCTGGGCGTTGATGGGACGAACCAGCTCCTTAACGAATGCGGGAGCGTTGTCGGCCTTCACCTCGTCGTCGGGCAGGTTAGCCCACTCGGGCTTCACGGTCAGCTGCACATACTCACCACCACGGTCGATAGCGGCGTAGTTCTTGTCGACCACGTCCTGACCCTTGGCCCCGTAAGACTTCAGGGCGGCAGCCTTCATCTTCTCAACAGCCAGCTCCACGGGGATAACGCCGGTGATGCGGAAGAAGGCCGACTGCAGGATGGTGTTGGTGCGGTTGCCCAGACCAATCTCCTGTGCAATCTTGGTAGCGTTGATGGTATAGACGGTGATGTTGTTCTGAGCGAAGTAGCGCTTCACCTTGTTAGGCATGAACTTCTCGAGCTCGTCGGCATCGAAGATGGTGTTCAGCAGGAACTGACCGTTCTTCTGCAGACCGCGGGTCACGTCGTACATGTGGAGGTAAGCCTGCACGTGGCAAGCCACGAAGTTAGGCGTGGTCACCAGATAGGTAGAGCGAATAGGCGTATCACCGAAACGCAGGTGCGAGCAGGTGAAGCCGCCAGACTTCTTAGAGTCGTACGAGAAGTAAGCCTGGCAGTACTTGTCGGTGTTGTCGCCGATGATCTTCACTGAGTTCTTGTTGGCACCAACGGTACCATCAGCGCCCAGACCGTAGAACTTAGCCTGGAACATGCCAGCACCACCAAGGGCAATCTCCTCAACCTCAGGCAGTGAGGTGAAGGTCACGTCGTCGACGATACCAATAGTGAAGTGGTTCTTGGGCTCGGGCATAGCGAGGTTGTTGAACACCGAGATGATCTGAGCCGGCGTGGTGTCGTGAGAACCAAGACCGTAGCGGCCACCGACGATGAGCGGACGGTCCTCCACGTCGTAGAAGGCATCCTTCACATCGAGGTACAGAGGCTCGCCGTTGGCACCGGGCTCCTTCGTACGGTCGAGCACAGCAATGCGCTTCACGCTCTTGGGAACGCTGGCCAGCAGGTGCTTCACTGAGAACGGGCGATAGAGGTGCACCGAGATCATACCCACCTTCTCGCCATTGGCGTTCAGGTAGTCGATAGCCTCGCGGGCAGCATCGGTAGCCGAACCCATCAGGATGATCATGCGGTCGGCATCCTCGGCTCCGTAGTATGAGAAGAGGTGATACTCGCGGCCGGTAATCTTGGATATCTCACCCAGATACTTCTCGACCACCTCGGGCACTGCATCGTAATAGGGGTTGCAGGCCTCACGGTGCGTGAAGAACGTCTCGGGGTTCTCGGCTGTACCACGGGTGATGGGACGCTCAGGCGACATCGCACGGTCGCGGAAGCGCTTGATATACTCTTCCTTCACCAGCGGACGGATGTCCTCCTGGTCCATGAGCTCAATCTTGTGGTACTCGTGAGAGGTGCGGAAGCCGTCGAAGAAGTTGACAAACGGCACGCAGGTCTCGAGCGTAGCCAGGTGGGCAACGGCGGTGAGGTCCATCACCTCTTGTACGCCACCCTCGCAGAGCATGGCGAAGCCCGTCTGACGGCAAGACATGACGTCCTGATGGTCACCGAAGATGCAAAGCGAGTGTGAAGCCAGTGTACGGGCAGAAACGTCGAACACGCAGGGAATCAGCTCACCGGCAATCTTGTACATGTTAGGAATCATCAGGAGCAAGCCCTGAGAGGCAGTAAATGTCGTGGTGAGAGCACCAGCCTGCAGCGAGCCGTGAACGGCACCGGCAGCACCAGCCTCCGACTGCATTTCCTGAACACTGACGGTCTGACCCCACAGGTTCTTACGACCACGGGCGGCCCACTCGTCGACATGCTCCGCCATTGGCGAAGACGGGGTGATGGGGTAGATAGCAGCTACCTCCGAGAACATGTAACTCACGTGAGCCGCAGCCTCGTTACCATCACAGGTGATAAATTTCTTTTCTTTTGCCATTTGTTTAGAATATAAAACGTATAATAGTTTTGACTAAAAAAATACCTAAAAATGATGACTTGTTTTAAAACGGTTGCAAAGGTACGAAAAAAACTTCAAATTGCAAAGCAGACTACGCAAAATAATGCTAAAACGTTTACGTTTCATGCCCCGCCTTGGGCCATGCGCATTTCTTTCGCTGGTTTGGCGGCTCTTGGCGGCTCAAACAGCCGGTTTTAAGTAGCGCGACACAGATTCCAGCTGACGGTCCTCATTAGTACAAGAAGCCCAACAGCCAGAGTGGTATCTGATTGCCACGTCCAATCTCCGTATTGTAGCGTGCATAGATGGTGTCTTGCGCGTACCTTATTTTATTATTAACCGCAGCATCGCAGATGCGGAACTTCTGCTTCTCGTCGACCAGGAAGCCCTGCTCGTGGGGACCCTGGTTCACCTTGTGGTCCTTCCACAGCGAGTTGACGAAGAAGGTCTCCATGGCCGTCTGCTTCTCCACATGAATGGGGTAAATGGCGTAGAGCAGGTTCGAGTTGTGGAGCATCACCCTCGTGGGCTTCTTGGGGAAGCTCTGCCCAACGGGGTAGATGAGGTTCAGCAGACGCGCATCGGTGAGGTACTTGATGTAGTTCATCACCGTGGCCCGGCTGGTCTCTATCTCCTGTGCCAGTTTCGACACGTTGGGCGACTTGGGCCCCTGCTCAGCCAACTGGTAGAAGAGCTTTTTGATTTTGGGCAGGAAGTTCACCTCTATCTGCTTGATGAGCAGTATGTCGACCTCGGTCATCATACTCATCGTCTTGAGCAGGTTCTCCGAATAGTTGCGGTGCTCTTGGAAGAAGGGGTAGAAGCCGTGGTGAATATAGTCCTGAAAGTAACGCCGTGGCGACACCTTGGGCAGTATCTGCTTGACAATGCGCTCATGGTCGTTCAGGATCTCGTCGAGGGTAAATGCAGGAAAGTCGTTGTCTGTTTGCAGATTAAGGAACTCACGAAACGAGAAGCCGCGCAGGTTGTAGCTTTTCACAATGCCGTTCAGCTCAGGGTTCTCGTCTTTGAGGCGCATCACGCTGGAGCCCGTAAACACAATCTTCAGTTGCGGGTAGAGGTCGTAGCAGCGCCGCAGCTCCCGCGACCAGTCGGTCTGCTTGAACACCTGGTCGATGAGCAGCACACGGCCACCCTTGTGGTAGAACTCGCCAGCAAAGTCGGCAATCCCCCTGCCCTGGAAGTAGAAGTTGTTCATGTTCACATAGAGACACTGACGGTCGTCGGAGGGGAACCGCTCCTTGGCTATCTGCAACAGGAACGTCGTCTTGCCAACGCCCCGCGTGCCCTTGATGCCTATCAGGCGGTCGTTCCAGTCGATTTCGTCCATCAGCTGACGGCGGACAGGGGCATTGACATGATCCACTAAATAGCGGTGTGTTCTGAAAAAAGCTTCCATACCTTTGTTAATGATGCATCTGCTTCAGAAAAACAGTGCAAAGATACGGAAAAAACTTGGAATTGCAAAGCCGAGTTTGCAAAAATGCCGTATTCGAGGCGTATTTTTGCATTATTTAAGTTACCCGACGCTGGTCGGGTAACGCCAAGGACTCAGAATTGGAAGTAGATGAAAGGCTGAATCTCGCTGCTCTTCACCTGAATGACCAGATAGACGACGATGGCAATGACGATGGCATCGAGAACGACCGTACCACGTCTCAGGACCGTAACGGCAAAGCGCTCCCACAAGGCGGGCACGAAGTGGGTGAGGTAGCCAAAGGCAATCAGTGCGAAGACGAACCAGTAGCCCTCGACGACCTGCACGAACAACTCGGGGTGGAAGTCGGTGGCAATCTGCGAGAGCATGGTCCACGAGCCCTCAAAGGTGTGGTTACGGAAGAACACCCACAGCAGTGCCACGAAATGGAAGGTCAGCACGACGGCCATCACTCGCCGCAGACCATGGCTGTGGTAGTGGCGGTCGTGGTGGAAGATGTGCTCGCGTGTCCACTTATGGACGGCCAGCGCCAGTCCGTGCATGCCGCCCCAGAACACGAAGTTAAGGCTTGCACCGTGCCACAGTCCACCCAGCAGCATGGTGATGATGAGGTTGACGTACTGCCGCACCTTGCCTTTACGGTTGCCGCCAAGCGAGATGTAGATGTAGTCGCGAATCCACGACGATAGCGAGATGTGCCAGCGCCGCCAGAAGTCAGTGATGCTGTCGGAGCGGTAGGGCGCGTTGAAGTTCATGGGGAAGTGGAAGCCCAGCAGCAGGGCGATGCCGATGGCCATGTCGCTGTAGCCTGAGAAGTCGCAGTAGATCTGCAGCGTGTAGCCATAGATGCCCAGCAGGTTCTCCACACCGCTGTAGAGTGCAGGATTGTCGAAGATGCGGTCGACGAAATTCAGTGAGATATAGTCGCTGATGACGGCTTTCTTAAACAAGCCGATGGCAATAAAATAGACGCCCTGAGCAAACATCTCGCTCGTAATCTCCAGTGGTTTGCGTATCTGCGGGGCGAAGTCACGGGCTCGCACAATAGGACCTGCCACAAGCTGCGGGAAGAACGAGACGTAGAAGGCATAGTCGAGCAGCGACGGCAGTGTCTTGAGCTGTCCGCGATAGACGTCGATGACGTAGCTCATCGACTGGAAGGTGAAGAACGAGATACCCACGGGCAGGAAGATGTCCCACGGCTGGAAGTTCGCTCCCACCATCTGTGCCCACATGCCAGCGAAGAAATTGGTGTACTTGAAGTAGCCCAACAGTCCCAGGTCGATCAGCAGGGAGAGAAAGACGAGGTATTTACAATTTGACGATTTACAATTTGACGATTTTTGCTTCTCTATGGCCCGTGCAATGAAGTAGTCGCTCAGCGTCACCACGGCGAGCAGGAAGAAGTAGAAGCCCGACGACTTGTAGTAGAAATAGTAGCTGAAAGCCGTGACGAAAAGCAGTCGCAGCGTGCGCGTATGCTGCATGAGCATGTAGACGCACGTGAACCCAAGGAATAGGAACAGGAAGAGGCTCGACGAGAAGATGAGCGGCTCGTTTGGGTTATAAGTCAGTTGCTGTAGAATCTTGTCGAGCATCGCTATTGCTGGCTTCGTTGTTAATGACGGGTGGTTGGGTGTTATCGACCGATGGGTCGGCAGTCTCTGGAATGGGCACGTCGACAGTGGGCTCGACGACCGACAGTGAGTCGGAGTCAACCGCCAGCGAGTCGGCCTCCACAGCGAGGGTGTCGGCACGCGGAGCCGCCAGGGGCCAGGGAATCACAGGCAGCAGGCCGTCGTCGTCATCCTCAGGAAGCGCCTCTGGCTGTGCTGTCTCTGCCAAGCGCGGTGGTGCGTAGAGGCCATTGCCATCCATGGCGGCCATCAGGCTGTCGAAGATGATGCGTGCCAAGTGACGTCCGCCTGCAAAACTCAGGTGGGTATAGTCCTTATTGGCCATGCCGCGACTGACGAGGGTAGCCATGCTCTCACGTCCACCCATGGCCTGGAACAGGTTAAAGAAAGCGACGCCATGCTCGCGCGCCATCAGCTGTTGGCAGGCGACGAGGGCCTCAACGCCGCGCATGGTGAGCAGGCCGGCATCAGTACGCTGGTCGCGGTCGGGCATACTGACAACGAGGAAGCTGGCCTCAGGGAAGGCAGCGCGCAGGTGGTCGATGGCCTTACCCATCTGCTTGATATAGCCATGATAGACCGAAGGGTGACTCTTTGGACTGGCCACGTTAAGGCCATAGTGCAGGACGATGAGGTCGTAAGGACGCTGGTGGGCGAAGGCCCGGAGCGTGTTGATCGGTATCTGGGCCAACGGCGTTCCCGACGAGCCTCGCATGCTGAAGTTGTCGACGATGACGCCATGGGGCGACTCCAAGGCCACGCCATAAAGTAGGGTGCCAGCACCGATGTGGTCGAAACGATAGCTGACACGGCTCATCGATGGCTGGTGCAGCGTCACCGTGCGCAGTGTGCGACTGCCTTCAAGCTGGTTCACCAAGGTGTCGCTGCCGGCAATGGCTGTCACACGCACACCGTGGTCGGTACGCAGGTAGAGCGTGGCCTGCTGCCAGGCATCGATATGTTTGCGCTGGCTGGAGCCATTCAGCGTGATGAGCGCCCCTTCGTGAGCGGTGAAGTAGCGCTCGGCAATGCCCTCACAGCTGTGGACGAAAGGTCGCTGCACCACCTCGTACTCAGTGAGACCACTGAACTGATGGCGCACCGTCTGACGGAAACCACTGATGCGGCTGCCACAGTCGACCCACCCTACCCCGGCTCCGCCAAAGGTGTCCTGGAACAGCTCACGGAGGTCGCAGGTGAGAATGTCGCCCTCGATGAACGAGTCGCCGAAGTAAGCGATGCGCACAGGACGACCGAGGGTCTCTGCCTGACGCAACTGACTGAAGAAATGGTCCAGTCCGCCACTTTCGCCACCACTGAAGTCGGCAAGCACCTGGCCGTTCATGGTGAGGCTGTCGAGCATCAGCGATGTGCGACCGGTGCTGTCGCCGGCAGCGGCAGCAGCCAGCAGTGCAATCTCGTCGGCATGCAAGTACCCTTCGGCAGCAGTGGCACGGCCACGCACATCGCTGAGCATGTCGACACGACGCAGCTCAACACTACCAATCTGGAGTGTTGGCAGAAACTGCATGGCCAACAGCAGCAACACCACAAGGGCTATGAGCAGGAACGTCCTGAAAGGCTGATTCATGGGTACCTTTTCGTTTTGCGGCTGCAAAATTACTAAAAAAAACAAATAACTAACCGTTTTCCACCGCTTTTTTGTACTTTTGCAGCAGATTATTGCTTAGCATCAACCATAACAATGAAACATAACGTCCTGTTGTCGCTGGCCGGCAACTTTCAGCAGAAGCGCAATCTGGCAGAAGCACGCGAAAGGCTCCTGCCACTATTCGAGCAACTGACGTTCACCCACGAGCGCTGGACGAAGCCCATCGGCAACAGCCGTCCCTGCCGCTACCTGAACCAGTTGGCCAAGGGAACCACCGACATGGATGCCGACACCCTGCAGACTTGCCTTAAGAAGATGGAAAAAGAGATGGGACGAACCCCAGAGGAGCGCGAGCAAGGCATCGTACGCATCGACCTTGACCTGCTGCTCTTCGACCAGCAACGCTACCACGAGCGCGACTGGGAACGGGACTACATTCGCAGGTTGCTTGACGACTTCTAATCGTCAATATCACGTTTTTTTTTGAGAAAAGCGTAAAAAAAAGGCAAAAAATTTGGCCGTATCATAGAAAATACTTACTTTTGCACCCGATAAACCATAATTAATAACTCACGAACTAAAACTTTATTGCCTATCGACATAGATTTACTTCATAAAAAACAATTAAAGATATGAAGAAATTTGAAGGTATGACCGACGAGGAGTTGGCCTTACTGTATGTCAAAGGAAACAACCGTGCGTTCGATGAGTTATTATCACGTACACAGACCAAGTTGTTCACGTATATCATGTTCGTGGTGCGCGACCATGACCTGGCCGACGATATCTTCCAGGAGACATTCGTCAAGGTAATCACCAAGCTGCAGCAAGGACAATATGCTGACACGGGCAAGTTCCAGTTCTGGCTTACCCGCATCGCCCACAACGTCATCATGGACTGGTACCGCCAGCAGCAGGCTCGCCACCTGGTGGAGCCCAATGCCGAAAACGACCTGCAGAACCTGCGCGGCGCATCGGTGATGGACACCTACCGCGAGAGCGAGATCGTCAACGAGCAGGTGCTCATCGACGTGAAGCGGATGATGAACGCACTGCCTGCCCCTCAGCGCGAGGTGGTCTACATGCGCTACTACCAGCAACTGTCGTTCAAGGAGATTGCCGAGGCTACGGGTGTCTGCATCAACACGGCGCTCGGACGCATGCGCTACGCCCTGCTCAACATGCGGCGCATGGCCAAGGAGCACAACATCGAGCTGGCACTTGAGGCGTAAGCCCATGTAGTGAATTGTAACAAGGCATGTCACTTATAGCAAACCACCGACTTGCTCATCGTAAGTCGGTGGTTTACTATTCCATTCCTCGTAGATAACTGGGAGTTTCCTCGGAAGAAACTGAGAGTTTCTTAGGAGAAAGCTGGGAGTTTCCTCGGAAGAAACCGGTAGCTTCCTCGGAGGAAGTTGGAAGTCTCACTCAGGATTCAGCGTCAGCGACACCTTGGCGGCCTTCATGCCTGGCGTGGTGGCTGTAAGCGTAACGTTACCCCCGGTACGACCAGCACGCAGGATGACGGTACACGTGCCGTTGTACAGCCGGCGGCTGTCGCCCACAGTGAGCTCGTCGCTGTTGATATCACCATTGATGACACCCACGATGCGGGCATCGCCGCTGACGGCGAACGTCACCTCACCATCTACTGTCTGCACGCGGCGTCCCTTCTTGTCGACAGCCTCAACACGCACATGCTGCAAGTCCATGCCATCGGCCTTCCACGAGCTGTTGTCAGCCACAGCCTGCAGGCGCACGGCCTGTCCCGTCGTCTCAATACGATGGCGCGCCACCACCTTCCCACCCGTGCGGGCGACGGCCTCCAAATAGCCGGGCTTGTAGGTCACGTTGTCCCAGCGTATCTGGTTGCGACGCTTGGCATCGCCGACGGGGTTCGCCTTCCGCCCAAGGCTCTTGCCATTGAGCAACAGCTCCACCTCGTCGGCATTGGTATAGGTGTAGAGCGACAGCTGCTGACCGTCGACGCGTACCCAGTGGTCGCTCATGCCGTCGTTACCCGTCTGCACGCCGTTCCACATCTGGTCGCCCTTCTTGTCGATGATGCCGATATGCACCACCGGCTCCTCGGGTTTGAAGAAGCTCTTCATGAGGTAGGCCTTCGGCTTCGTCTCCAGGTCGATGGTAAACACGCCCTGGCTCCAACCCTTGGCAGGCCATCCCTGGCTCTCGCCCAGATAGTCGATGGCGCCCCAGTAGGCCAGACCTATCACCTTGTCGAGGTCCATGCTGAAGTAGTTCTCGCCCATGGCCGACACGGAAGCCTCGCTCTGGTAGAACGTCATCCACGGGAAGCGGCGCCCGTCACCAGGGAAGTACATGTAGCGGTAGTTATAGGCCTGCACGTCAGTCACCATAGCCAGGTCGCAGGGCAGCGAGTCGGTCTCCCAGTTACGGTAGCGCGGGTGCATGGCCACAGTGACCAGTCGCGTGGAGTCGTAGCGCTGCAGCAGTGTGCGCTGCAGCTTAAACATCGTCACGCCCCAGTCGTTGAAGGGCTGGTTGGGGTCCTGCTGCAACTCGTTGCCAAGGCTCCACAGCACCACCGACGGTGAGTTGCGGTCGCGGCGTACCCATTCGGGCACATCATACTGCCACAGCTCCTCGAACGTGGCACGCCCACCCGTATGCTGGCGCGTCCACTTGTCGTACAGTTCGTCGACGACGAGGATGCCATACTTGTCGCACAACTCAATAAACTCGCGACTGTAGGGGTTGTGCGACGTGCGGATATGGTTCACGCCGAACGACTTCATCAGCTGAAGGCGCTTATCGATGGCACGCGGATAGGCAGCGGCGCCAAGTGCTCCCAGCGTGTGGTGGTTGGCATAGCCTTTCAGCAGCACTTTCTGCCCGTTGAGCTTCATGCCAAAAGCGGGTCCGAACTCCACGGTACGGATGCCGAAATGCGCGCTGACAACATCGGCCACACTGCCGTCATCACGCAGCAGGCTGGCCTCGACAGTGTAGAGCTGCGGGTGCTCGGTGTCCCAGAGCTGCGCGTTCTGAAGTTCTATCTCAGGCATGATGACCTCCAGCGTACGCCCCTGCGAATTGCGTGCACGACTGCCCGTCCCCTCGTAGGCCACCTGTCCTTGCGGGTCGCGTATGGTGACACGCATACGCGTCTCCCTGGCTTTGGTGCGGTTAGTGAACTCAGCCGATATATTGATATAGCGGTTCGCGCGTGTTCTTATATATAATGGATGGCGGGTGAAGTAGAGGTCCTTCGGCGTGGCGATGAGCTTCACACCACGGAAGAGGCCGCCACCAGTGTACCAGCGGGAGTTCTGTGGCTGGCGCGTGTCGGCCATGACGGCAATGACGTTGTCCTCACCAATGCGCAGCTGGTCGGTGACATCGATCTCGAAGCCTACATAGCCATACTCAGTGCCGCCAACAAGCTGGCCGTTCAGGTAGACGTCACCCACATACATGATGCCGCCGAAGTCGAGCAGCAGGCGCCGACCACGCAGATCTTCGCCGGGCGTAAAGTGCAGGCGGTACCACGAGCGCCCCATCTCCTTGAAGCCACGACTCGACAGGCGGCTCTTGATGTTGGCAGCCACGTCGGTATTGTCGGGGCGCTCATCGGCAGCAGGGGCCACCCACGGCTGCTCTATCTGGAAGTCATGGGGCAGGTCAACCACCCGCCAATCGCTGTCGTCGGTCGTAGGAAGGGCGGCATAGCCCGTCTCCCCTGCATGGAAACGCCAACCGAAGTTTAGGTCCACAACGCTACGCTGTGCAACAACCCATGTAGTACAAATGACACTCAATACAATTAACAAAAGTCGCTTCATATTCATTATCTGCATGATGTTCGTTTCATTCGTTTAGTGATAATTCGGGGGTACGGGAGTACGGAGGTACGAGGACAGACTTCTCGCGGAATATCGGGCGTGCAGACTATTCTCGCACCTCCGTACCCACGTACTTCCGTACCCACGAAATCATACCAATTAATTATTTGCTTGTCGTTAAAGGGGTGACGATGTTCACGTTCTTCTTAGAGATATTGGTCGAATAGTTAAAGGTGGCGTCGTGATGGGCGCTGATCTCGATGTTCTCCAGACGGATGCCGTCGATGGGCATCTCAGGCAGGCCGTTGAACTCCATGGCATAGCCAGCATTGCTACAGACGACGTTGCGGATGTCGATATTACGGAAAATGGGCGTCTCCTCAGTGACGGGAACGGAAGCCACCTCCTGTGAGGTTCCTCCATCGGCCAGCACCTCAGCCACCGACTTGCCGCCATAATACATGTTGAACGTCAGCGCGTAGGTGGCAATATCGGTCATCGAGATGCCATCGACGAAGATGTTCTCCACTACCCCACCCCGTCCACGGGTGGACTTGAAGCGCAGGCCCACATCGGTGCCCACGAACTGGCAGTCGCGCACCATGATGTTACGCACGCCGCCACTCATCTCGGAGCCCACGACGAAGCCACCATGACCGGCGAAGACAGTGCAGCCATCGACCACCACGTTCTCGCAGGGCCGTCCACGGCGCCGACCGTCGGCATCCTTGCCACTCTTCAGGCAGATGCCATCGTCACCGGCGTCGAACTTAGAGTTAATGATGAGCACGTCGCGACATGACTCCAGGTCCAGTGCATCACCATTCTGGGCGTATGCAGGATTACGTGCCAGCACGTTCTCGATGATGACGTTCTCACACATCAGCGGGTGCAGGTTCCATGCCGGGGAGTTCTGGAAGATGACGTCCTGCAGCAGCACGTTCTTGCATCCCACGAGGCTCACCATGACGGGGCGCAGGAAACGCTTCATCTGCTGCCACTCGCCATCGTCTTTCGCCGTGGGCACGTTCATGTCGGCCTTCGCCTCACCGTTGGCATAGCTCTCCGACGGCACCCAGTAGCCCTTGCGCAGCTCACGGCTGCCGGGCTGTTCGAGCAGCCGCTTCCAGTGGCTGTCGGTCACCTTCGACTTCTTCACCGGGCGCCAGTACTGGCCATTGCCGTCGATGACGCCATAGCCGGTGATGGCCACATCGGTCAGGCCTACACCACTGATGGGCGACTGGCAGCGGCGGGTGTCCAAGCCCTCGAAGCTGGTCTTCACCAGCTGATAGAGGCGCTCGTCAGCTGCAAACTGTATCACGGCACCATGCTCCAAATGCAGGTCGATGTGGCTCTTCAGCACGATGGGGCCCGTGAGCCACACGCCACGTGGCACCACCAGGTGGCCTCCGCCCTGTGCCGACAGCTGGTCGATGGCCTTCACAAAGGCATCGGTACACAGCTGCTGTCCGGTAGGGTCGGCACCGAACGTAGTGAGCGTCACGCTGCGGTCAGGAATCTGCGGCGCAGTCACCTCTGCCATCGTGAATGGTAGACCATCGGTATACTTCTTGTAAGGGTTCTCAGCACTCAGGCTCACCGTCATCGCAGTGAGCACGAGCAGTAGGGTCAATCTCTTATACATAGTCTCTGAGTAGTTGTTTGCAGCCACAAAGGTACGAATAAAATTTGGTTCCGACAAATAATTCACACTTTTTCTCGCCAGCGCCCCACTTTTTGTAGGGACTGAGGCTGAAAGCCGAAATCATTTTTCATTCTCCACGACGGGGCTGGATGGGCCCCTTGGGGGGCCCGCCCCGCCGCCGAGAATGAAAAATGATTTCGGCGTGCGAGGCGGGATGGGGGTTGGGGGAAGGATGCATGAACAGTTCTAACGCACGGGGCGCACCGTATGACCGTCGCTGCAGTCGCTGATGCTGCCCGTGCTCGAGCCGTACGAATTGAAGATAAAGCCCGGCGAGCGGCCCGGGCCGCTCTCGTTGAGCGTCGACGACCAATAGAAGCCGATGGAGCCTGCGCCGAGGAGCTCACCAGCCCAGCGACCGCCTGCAGCGGGAAGGAAGATAGCCTTACCATTGACCTTGCTGGTGAGCTTCTGCCCTTTGACGTCATTTTGTGTAGTCCACTGTGATGTGCAGTTGATCACCAACTCGTTTATCTGCTCCAGTGTCGGCATGTGCCAAGACTTGCCCCATTGAGCCGTCGCAACATCATATTCTGTACCTGCAATATTTGTACCAATGTCATGACAGGTTTCCTGGCTACCATCGCAATGGGTATACGTGCTCCAACTATAGGTGCTCTTCGGCTCCGTCTCGCCCCATGCGAAGTAGTAGCCGTAGTCTTCAGGTGAGGAGGCACCAATGTTCATGTTGGCCCACTTAGTGCCTGACGGCAGGCCCAAGTCAACAGCCTCAACGTTATCAGGTGCCTGCTTGGGGTGAAGCACAGGACGTACCGTGAGACCGCGATAGCGGCCGTTGGTGCGGCAGTCCGCTCCTCCAGAATAGAAGTACATGTTGCACGAGTAGTAAGAGTCGCTTCCGTCGAGCGTTGATGACCAGTAATAGCCGCGCTCGCCCGTGTCGTCGAGCACGCTGCCTAAGCGGAGGCCCGAGGCGGGCAGGAAAATTACGTTGCCGTTGACCTTGCTCGTGAACTTAACGCCACCGACCGCACCAACGGTTATCCATTCGAATGTGGTGTTGTCAAGCAGTTCCTGAAAATCCTCTTTGGTAGGCATATACCAGTCACCACCCCAGTTGGCATGGGCTGCGTCGTCTCCCGGAAGAAGTTCTGTGAGCGCGTCGCCGATGAACTCATAGTCGACGATGTCCCAATTGAACTGATACCAGCAGGCATCGGTAGTGCCATCAGGTGTTTGATATTTGTTGATGTACTTCGAGTCAGACTGTCCAGGCGTCATCCACTTATAGCTTGCCCAGTCGAACGAGCGACCGTCGGAGGCGTCACCAGCGTAGCCTTCTGTATCGCCCCACGCAAAGTAGAGGCCGTTTTCCTGTGGCGACGTGGCACCGACATTCATGTTTGCCCACAATGTACCACTGGGCAAACCGAGGTCGACTGCCTTTACGCCGGCAGGAGGAGCTGGGGCGGTGACGGTAACCTCGACGCGTGCCTTTTCGCCCGTTTGCGAATCATTGACAGTGATAGCACAGTTACCTGCGCCTATGGCCTTGACCGTAATCGTGTTACCATCTACGGCAAATGTAGCCACGCTGGCATCAGTCGTGGCGATCGCGAGTTGGCCTCCACTGCTGGAGGTGATAGCAACCACTCCACTTTCGCCTACTTTCAGATCAAGGGCGTATGTTGAAAGCTCCAAGAGTTTAACGTTCTCCGTGACAGTAACGCTGATTGTCACGTTCTGCCCGCTCTTTGAGTCGCTGACAGTGACGATAGCCGTCCCTACGCCTGTTGCCTTTATGTTGACACACTTGCCCTTTTCCTGCGTTGTCACGCTGGTCCAATCGGAAATGACAGCCGTTACCACATTCGCATTGCTGCTCGTTGCGGTGTAGCTGCCGCTGCCAGAAATGATGTTGACACTTGTGAGTTGACCAGCCTTGAGGCTGATAGGCGCTGTGCTCTCTAACGCCAAGTCAGCATACACTTCAATGCCCGCCATGATGTTCGTGATGGCCACGATGTCGCCAATACCCACCGAACCGTCACCGTTCACATCAGCACGACTGATAGTCGCGGCATCTGTCGTAATACCCGCCATGACATTTGTCACAGCCACAATGTCGCCAATACCCACTGTACCATCGGCATTGACATCGCCCACTACAGGATTATCTACTTCCTTCTTCAAGATGGTCAGCGTGCCACTGACGTAGCTGAAGCTATAGTTTGTAGCAGAGCCGCCACTAATAGTAATAGGATAGGTGCCGGCTGGCGAACTACTGGTGGCGGTGGTGATGGCCGTCGGTTTAGCAGTGAGCACAGACTCGTTCTGGTTGTTCTTGAATCCGCTATAGGTCAGCGTGAACGACGGAATGGCATCGCCCTCGTAGATGGTCACGCTCTGAACGCCAACGGTCAGTGGTGCCTTCGTAATGGTGAGCGTGCCGTTAACGAGATACACCCACTTATTCGTTATCGTTCCCATGGCCATCGAGATAGGATAGGTGCCAACATCAGAATAGCTACGGGCCACAGTCGAGATGTCTGGTTTGCCATCGAGTGTCCCGCCTGACACAGTATAGGTAAATTCTGGAACTTCATCGCCATAGACCATTGTCTTGTCGTCTGCGGTAACAGTAATTATAGTACTAGATTCATCATTACCATTCCACATCGCACTCTCTTCCATTTCTTCAATCGACCAGAAGTTCTTCCAATCAGAATATGATTCATACCTCTTTTTAGTTCCAGGGGATACATAAAGTTTGGCATTGACACAGGTCTTGCTATCAAAAGAGCAATTAAATATTCGTGTCAGTTTCGAATAAATCTTTTCCAATTTTGAGGCTGATTTCATATTTCCTTCAGTGACATTTGCACCAAATGTAAGAATCTTAAGTTCGCTCAAGTTGATAGCACTTGAAACAGTTGTATAATAACCGTCTCCTGTCTCAAAACCATGCAAGTCAATATTTCTACCAATGTATAAAGAATCTGGATATGAATTAAGAAAAGCACGGTAACCAATAGAAATATTCTTACCATCCGCAAATACAATGCACTTTATATTGGGACATTCAAAAAAAGCTAAATCTTCAACAACAGACAAGTTTTGAGGAAATAAAACACGTTTCAACCCAGAACAACCTTGAAAGGCACTTGAACCTATTCTTTCTATACTGTTAGGGAAAATGATACTTTTCAAGCCTGAGCAATTCTCGAATCCAGAGGAAGGAATATATGTCAGCCCATTTTCAATGACTACGTTGGTTAACCCAGAGCATTTATAAAATGCAGATCCTTCCAAGTTCCTCAAACTACTTGGCAGAGTTATTGAAGTAAGGCTTTTACAGCCTGAAAAAGCACTAGCCCCGATTGTTGTTAAACCATTGGGAAAGGTAATGCTCTTTAACATTGAACAGTCTTCAAAAACTTTATCACCAATCGTCTGCAAATCTTGGCCTGTATCAACATCTTCAAGATTGGAACATTCCCAAAACGCATAATTTCCAATGGTCTTGACAGCGTCAGGAATTGTCACCTTTTTCAGCCCTTTGCATTGGCCAAAGGCCATATTGCCTATACTTGTAACGCTATTAGGTATGGTTATACTTGTCAATCCAGAACACTTATAAAACGCATATTTACCTATTGCTTTTACTTCCAAAGTGCGTCCGTTAAAAGTCACGTCCGGTGGAATAGAGACACTGCCAGAATAAAGGGCAGAACTACTATTGTCATTGGCATAAGTCACATAAGCAGTTTTTGTCTCTGTATCATAGCCATAGTAAATCCCATCCACCTCAAAGTCGTGGGCATAAAGGGACTGTCCCGCCATGAGGGCAAAAAGGAGGAGGAGGGAATAACGGTTGTGAACGGACTGCCGCAACACTCCCGTTGCGAGCTGCCTGATTGTTTTTGTCACTTTGGTGTTCATATCGTTTTGCTTTATTGGTTTAGGCTTTGTTTGTTTCGGTAAAACCCTTTCTCCGTAGAAAGTTTTCCTATCAGCTTGCAAAGTTAATGAATAATTTTGAGACAACCAAACTTTGGGTGTGAAAAGTAAAAGGGACGGGTGAATCTCTGGAAAAAAGACAGATGAAAAGCCAGCCAAAGCAACTGGTTTCCTCTAGGGATCCAAGTAGGAAACCATCGGTTTCCTACGGGAGAAACCATCGGTTTCCTGCGGGAGAAACCATCGGTTTCCTATGGAGGAGACCAACGGTCTTGTAGAAAATGCCTTTTCCTGATTTCACTTGACAGTTTTCACCGGGTTAAACTGAATTGCTTGTCAACATCGTTTGCATCGTACTGAAAATCTTGTCACTCTGTGCCGTTGCTTCCTGAAAGACTTGACGGTTAGGAAAATATCGGA
>JAFPZD010000088.1 GCA_017417465.1 Prevotella sp.
CTGTTGGAACCAGGCCATCAATGATGACCGCTGCGGACGCTTTGCGGTACAACTCGACTCAGACGATCTCTATTCCACGCCAAAGACGCTGCAACAGGTTGTAGAAGCCTTCTATAAGCAGAATGCGGCGATGGTGATCGGTTCGTATCGTATGTGTGACTTTGAACTGAATACCTTGCCGCCGGGATTGATAGACCACGCAGAGTGGACAGACGAGAACGGTCCCAACAACGCCCTGCGTATCAACGGTTTGGGTGCGCCTCGTGCCTTCTTCACGCCGCTGCTGCGGCAGATAGGCTTCCCCAACACTTCGTATGGTGAGGACTATGCTTTGGGACTTATCTTCTCGCGTCACTACCGCATCGGGCGCATCTTCACAGAACTTTATCTCTGTCGCCGATGGGGAGGCAACAGCGATGCCGCCCTCAGTATCGACCGCATTAATGCGAACAATCTTTATAAGGATCGCCTGCGCACATTGGAAATCCTTGCCCGTCAGCAGATGCTGCAAGGCAAACAGGAACTGATGAACGACTCGGCGCTGCAACGGTTCTTCAACCGTCAGTTGGAGAAGTGGGAGGATGCCAGTCGCCGCTATCAGGATTTGCGCAATGTGAAGACACGCGATCTGACGGTGGGAGCCTCATCGATAAAAGTACAGTGGAACCCCGCCCGAATGGTGTCCACAGGTGCCAGCATCGACAAGAAAGTGATTGCCGACCGGCCTTGTTTCCTCTGCGAGGCAAACCGTCCGAAGGAGCAGACAAAGAAATCCGTCGACAGCCACTTCGACCTGCTTGTCAACCCCTACCCCATCCTGCCGGTACATTTCACCATTCCCAGCGTCAAGCACGAGCCTCAGCGCATCCGTGAGAACTACGGCGAGATACACAAGCTGCTCGAAGAATACCCTGAGATGATGGTGTTCTACAATGGTCCCAAGTGCGGCGCATCAGCCCCTGACCACGCCCATTTCCAGGCAGGCACCAGCGGGCGGCTGCCCTTGCAACTCTCCTGGCAGCGTCTGAGCCGCAACCTCACTACCATCATCAGCCTCAACGAAGACGAGGACATATCTCTTATTGAGGAATACCCCTGCCCTGCCCTGCTCATCCGCAGTCACTCGCAATACAGCGACGAACAGCTCTTTTTGCGTCTCTACGAAGCCCTACCGATGCAGGATGACGATGCAGAGCCGATGATGAACATCGTCAGCTGGCGGCGCAACGATGACTATCTATCGGTGGTCTTCCCACGCGGCAAGCACCGTCCTGACTGCTACTATGCTCAGGGCAACGACCAGTATATCATCTCGCCAGGAGCCCTCGATATGGCGGGTCTCATCATTACTCCCCGACAGGAGGACTTCGAGCGTCTCACGCCAGAGTTGGCCCTCAGCATATTGAATGAGGTATCACTATCGAAGGAACAGCTGCAACAGGTGATCAACCGCCTACAGGATAAAGTTCAAAGTTCAAAGCTCAAAGTTCAAAGTTCTAAAGAACCTACCGTCACCGTCGGCATCGTCACGGCTGAGAAGATTGCCTTCCAACTCAATCAGGCCTACGTCGCTAAGGGTGAGGTAATCACTGGCCCGCAGACCGTCGAGTTCTCTGAGGGTGGTATCCTATGGCGAGGCACGCAGTATCGCGAACTCACCTTCACGCCACAGGCGCCAGACGCCACATTCTCACTCAGCGATGTCACCATCGGCGTCGACTTCCATTGGGAGCGCAAGGAGACACAAGAGTTTGAGGGTACGCTGCGCATCGTCGTCGAGGCCGACAAGATTGTTGCCATCAACGAACTGCCGGTAGAGCGTTACTTGACGAGTGTCATCGCCAGCGAGATGTCGCCTACCGCCTCCATTGAGTTTCTCAAGGCCCATGCGGTCATCTCCCGTTCTTGGCTCCTGGCACAAATGGAGAAGCGTCGCCGCCTCGACAGCGGAGCAGACAATTTCTTCTCGTTCATCAAGAAAGACGACGAGATTATCCGTTGGTACGACCGCGAAGACCATACCATTTTCGACGTCTGTGCCGACGACCACTGCCAGCGCTATCAAGGCATCGGCGGCGGTAATCGTGTGAAAGCAGAACAGGCTGTCAGCGAGACTCGCGGACAAGTGCTCTCCTCCAACGGTGAAATCTGCGATGCGCGTTTTTCAAAGTGTTGTGGCGGCGAGACGGAAGAATTCCAATATTGTTGGGAAGACACGCCCAAACCCTACCTCGAGAGCATCCACGACCCCTGGTGCGACACCAGCGATAAGCATATCCTCTCGCAGGTTATGAAGGAGTACGACCAGGAGACACCCGACTTCTACCGCTGGACTGTGGAATACACGCAGGAACAACTCTCCGAGCTTGTCAACC
>JAFPZD010000005.1 GCA_017417465.1 Prevotella sp.
CATGGGCGACGATGGACGACGACATGCTTGATGCCGCGCTGGCCAAGTTCCATAAGGACTGGGGGGGCGAAGGCACTGCGAGAGAGATAGCCGATGAGCTGCGCAGCAGCCGCGAGAATTCACGAACCGTTGAAACCTGGTTTAAGAATTGAGAACTGGATAGACAGAAGCAAAAAATAGAATTTCGAGAGCATTGGCTTCATGTCGCGCTCGTTTATACTCCCTCCGCACACTCCATGCGGAGGGATTATTATATTCTATAGGGGCGCCCAGCCCCTATTAAGACAATCCATGCCGGGGCTTTGATGCCCCGAGCATACCTTAATGAAAGAGCGACAAGGAGGAGCGGGGGCGTGCCCCCGCGGAGTGGCAGAATTTACAAAAACAGTGGCAGAATTTACAAAATCTTCACTTGCAGGCCAAAAAGGCTTGCAAGTTTTGATGATTTTGATTATATTTGTAGCAGAATCTATTAACAATCTAAATTATTAAGCTTATGAATAAAAAGTTACTATTTTTGCTTGTATTGCTGTTGACGGCAACAACAGGCGCTTGGGCACAGGAGCCCACAAAGTACAAAATCACATTGGCCGAGGGCACCGAGGATGCTACTAACTGGACCGTTCCCACCGAGGCTGCCGAGGGTACTACCGTCACCGTTACCTACACCGGCACGAAGAAGGTGAAGAGCGTCAAGGCCGTGAAGGCGGCACCGGCGAAGGTACCGGCTACGGTGACGACGGCGCCGACGGGTGCGGCGATTGTTGGCGTTGGCAAGACCACGGAGCTGGTTAGCGGTGGCGTGGCCGACGGCGGCACGCTGATGTATGCAGTGACCACGACGAACACGAAGCCTACCTCGACGGATGGCTTCAGCGACGCGGTGCCCACGGCTCAGACCATCAACGCCAGTGGCAAGGTATATGTTTGGTACTACGTGAAGGCCGACGCCACGCACTCCGACAGCGAGATTGCGGCTACGGCCATTGAGGTTCCCGTGGCCGACATCGTATGGGACGGTACGAACATCAGCGGCCTTGATGTCTACGGCACCGACAAGCCATATACGAAGGAGGGCGTCAAGCTGAGTGGTAATGCCGAAAATATATCTGCCCAGTGGGCTGATTACGGAGATCCGGCGACGCTTGGCATCAGCTTCACCGTGCTCGCATCCGGCGGCTTAACCTTTACGGCACCGACCGGCAAGGCGTTCACAAAGATCGAGATGAATGCCCAAAGTCCTGATGGTTGGTTTGAAGCAAATCTCGGCTCTGGCTGGGCATTTAATTTTGATGATTCTACAGAAATCTCTACAGTCACGTGGAAGGGCAGTGCCGCCGCCTCGACGGTTGGGCTGCTGACGGGTGCTGAAGAATTCATCGGCGCACCTGTGAAAAGCATCGGGTTCTACCTGGTGAATGCAGAGTAATCCCCTCGCGCGCATATATAATATAAAGGTATAAACAACATAAAGAAATACAATTATGCAAAACATAAAGAAATATTTTATGACGCTCGCACTGCTCATCACGGCAGTCGGCGGAGCGTGGGCACAGACGGAAATCACCACGATACCCAATGGTGATTTCGAAACGTGGACTTACGATGGAGAAGATATGCCCAATAATTGGAACTCTAATGCAACATCTGATGGTAGCCTGAATGGTATTTATGGCGGCAAACAGTTAAAACGCTCCACCGACGTGCGCCCAGGTTCCTCCGGACAGTATTCCTGTTCCATTTGGTCAAAGAGTATATTTGGTGTGACGAACATAGGCATTTTGACCTCAGGACGAATACATTTTGGTTCTTCGTCTTCTTCAAGTAGTTCAAACTACATCTATTCTGATC
Organism: Prevotella sp.; assembly: GCA_017417465.1. Lineage (GTDB taxonomy): Bacteria > Bacteroidota > Bacteroidia > Bacteroidales > Bacteroidaceae > Prevotella. Next base: position 1,852 of record JAFPZD010000005.1, read on the forward strand.
GCGATGGCAGCAATACCAAAAATAATGTCACCAATCCCTGCGCCATGCCATTCACAGGCAAGCCTACGGCTATAAAGGTATGGGTGAAGTATGTGCAGGGAGGCACCGGCTATGGCGATTATGCCACTGCCAAGTTCTCTGCCACCATTCATGGCGATGCAGACTATGTAGCATACAACCTGGCTGAAGATGACAACGATGACAATAAAGCGTTGGTCGTAGCATCTGCCGAGCAAGAGATAGCCTATAATAATGGCGAGTGGGAGCAACTAACTATTCCTTTCAATTATACGGACAACAATGTCGAACCCGCCTACATCCTTATCAATGCCTATACCAATGCCTATCCTGGCAAGGGTAAGGCTAATGACTATCTTTATATAGACGACATTGAATTGGAGTACGCCTCCGCCTCCTCCGGCCCCGAGGTCGCCTGGGACAAGGCCAAGAAGACCGGCTCGTTCACCATGCCCGGCGGCAACGTGACACTGGAGCCCGAGTACTACCCCCAGGCCACCGTGGCTGAGGGCGCAGTGACCGCTGCCGACGCTGACGCGCGCGCCACTACCGACGACCCGCTGGTGAAGGTGGACGCCACGAAGCTCACCGGCGCCAAGAAGCTGATGTACTTCGTCAGCAACAGCGGCACCACCGCACCCGCCTACGACGCTGAGGGCTGGACCGACCAGCTGCCCACCGCCGAGGGC
>JAFPZD010000089.1 GCA_017417465.1 Prevotella sp.
AACTGAGCTATTTCCGCAAAAACAACTTCTCGTGAGAGTGGGAGGTGATGGATTCGAACCACCGAAGTCGAAAGACAACAGATTTACAGTCTGCCCCATTTGACCGCTCTGGAAACCTCCCATAATGTTTTGCTTTCACGCGCCAGCCTCCTGCCTTTGCGTCCAACGTGCCGATCTTTGACCTTCTTTGAGCCTCTTGTCGGATTCGAACCAACGACCCCGAGATTACAAATCACGTGCTCTGGCCAACTGAGCTAAAGAGGCTTTTCAAGGCAGCCGCTCTCGTTTCAGATTTACGACCTGTTGGAAAACGGCTGCAAAGTTACTGCTTTTTTTTGAACTACCAAAACTTTTCGGACTTTTTTTTCGTTTTAGCCCTATTTTTTTTAGTAATTACGCATTTTTTCCTTATTTTTCTGCAGTTGTACCCTTAAAGAGTCGACACAAAGGTCAATTCCTTCCTCGAATGTGTCGTTCACTTTCTCTACGTGGAATGTGCTTCCAGGCACCGTCACGGTGATGCTCGTTTCCTTATTTTGAGCCGTAGCGGGTTTGACAACTTTTAATTGCACCTCTACTTTCTGAATATCTTCGTACGACTTTTCTAACTTGGCGACCTTCTTTTCGATGAACGCCTCTAACTTCTCGGTAGCGTCGAAGTGAATCGACTGAATCTTAATTTCCATAGTTACCTCCTATTTTTTAAAAGTTAAACTATTAGGTGTCGCCCCTTGGGTGGGCGTCTTTGTAAACTCGTCTCAGTTGTTCGAACGTGGTGTGGGTGTAGATTTCCGTTGTCTCCAGGCTCTCGTGGCCCAGCAGTTGTCTTACACTCTCCAGCCCGGCTTCGTTGTTGAGCATCGCCGTTGCGAAGCTGTGTCTTAGCACGTGCGGTGAACGTTTCTTGAGCATCGTCACCCGTGAGAGGCACGCCTTGACGTCTCTGTAGACCTCGTTGCCGCTGATGCGTCCGCCCCTCTGCCCTGTAAACAGTGCTTTGGTTAGGCGTGGCACTTCTTGGTTGCGCACCTCGATGTAGCGTTGCAGCGTTGATGCCAGTTCTTCGCCGAAGGGGATGATGCGCTGCTTGTCGCGCTTGCCGGTGACTTTGAGCTGTCTGGCTTCGAAGTCGACGTCGTCATCATTGAGCCCCACCAGTTCCGACCGCCTCAGTCCCGTCTCATAGAGTAATAATATAATGGTACGCGCGCGTACATTTTTATATTTATCACCCCACTCCTCGTTGTCCAGGAGGCGGTTCATCTCGCCTTCCTTCACGAACTGCGGCAGTGGTTTCTTCTTTTTGGGCCCCGTCACGAGATGTGCGGGATCCTTGTCAACCAGTTTACGCGACAGGGCGAATCGGTAGAACGACCGTATGGCAGATAGGTTCGTGTCGATGGTCGACGCCGTGTTGCCCTTGTCCATCAAGCTCTCCATCCATCCTCGGATGATGTCGGCATCCACTGATGCCCAGCTTAGTTCTTCCTCCCTGCCTTTGAAGTATTGCTCGAAGTCGCACAGGCTCTGTGCATAGCGTTCGATGGTCCTCATGCTCCGATTTCGCTCGAAGCGCAGGTAGGCAAGAAACTGGTCAATCATAAAACTGGCTACGAATTTACGGAAATTTTATGAAACTACCAAATTTTCCGCGGACTTTTTTCATTTCATGGGCAAAAAAGGGCAATAATGCCCTCCCATGACAAGAAAAAGTCGGAATAAATCCAACTTTTCTTACCTTACTTATCCTCGGCTGTACGGAGCTGCTGCACGTAAATGGCGTGCTCCATCTTCAGGCGCTTCAGGACAGAAGGTTTGTCGAATTGCTGACGACGACGCAGTTCTTTCACCACACCAGTCTTCTCAAACTTTCTCTTAAACTTCTTGAGGGCCCTTTCGATGTTCTCGCCTTCTTTTACGGGTACGATAATCATACTGTTTTTTGGTTTTAATGGTTTAAATTGTTAGACATTTATTGCCGTCCGCACGCAGCGCGCACGAATTGCGGGTGCAAAGGTACAACTATTTTTCCATTCCGCCAAGCTTTTTTGACAATTTCTTCACATAAACGGCGAAAACAGCCAATTTTGTCCCTGCTTTCCCCGTTTTTCATTCCTAAAACTTGCCAGGTCGAACTATTATTCATACCTTTGCGTCGAAATATGCTGGCAAAATTCTGGCCTGGTTCGACGATGCACTTCTGATTGTTGAGTTCCTTTTGTACAAAGGCTCCTCTGAATGGGCACCCCGCCTGGTGTACGGCCTGACGCGCAGGGTGTACTACGATGAGGCAAAGGGTGACGTTATTGGCATTAACGGTGAAGGCTGCAGTTTCGTTGATGCCCACACAGGCCGGATTCTGCAAACCTGGTCCAACTTCACATTGAATAGCTGCAGACCGAAATGTCCCCCCTGTTGGTGATGCCCTTCGATGGGGCACTCCAGTCAATAATGTCTCTCAAATCCACATTTTTATCAGTAACTGTTTTGTTAAAAAGCCGATAAAATAGGAAAAAGCAATAGTTTAGAACGCCACTGGTTTTTTTTTCATCTCATCTTTCGTCTTTTTCGAAAACTTTTTGTAATTTTGCACCCGCTAACTCACGCCGCTCTATTCTCGCTCGAGGTGGAGCAGCTATAGGGAGGAAGCACTACATTTTGAGAAGTGTTTGCTGAACGCTTTGTCATTTGGTCACATTGAATGTAGGAAACTCAATAACCCAAATCAAAGACATTGCAGAGGTAGATGCTACGGGAAGGTAATTTATGCTGTCCCGATCGGTGTGCCGACGGCTAACCATGCCGTCAAGCACACCTTAGGGCATAACATATTTACCGACAGCGTGGGTGTCAAGTCTGTTTGTTATTTGTGAGGTATCCTACAACCTAATGTGACGACAAGCAGAGGTTAGATACCCCGCTTTTCTTTTTGTAGTCCTCAAATTTAATTAAACCAGCCTGTATCTGGGTGTCTGACGGGCACAACTTTTTCTAAACAACATGAAGAAGTTATTTTTGTGTTTGGTTCTGTGCATGATGTCAGTAGCTACATTCGCACAGAAAGAAGTGACGGTTAAGGCTGGTACGCTTGTGCCGTTGCAAGTTTCTAACCCTACTAAAGCTGCAGACGTAAGCGTTGGTCAGAAAGTAGCTTTCAGAGTCTCTCGTGACATTAATGTAGATGGTGTCACGGCCATTCCTTATGGTACAACCGTCAATGGAACTGTTTACGAAGCCAAGAAGTCTTCTTGGTGGGGAACTAAAGGTCGTCTGGGCATTAAGATTTCAGAAATGTACGGTCCAAATGGAGAGATGATACCTCTGACTAATGGAGATGTTTATGTGACTGGTAAGAACCGTACGGCTCTGTCAGTTTGTTTGTGTCTTTTCCTAGTATGGCCTGCATGCTTTATTTGCGGTTCAAAGGCTGAAATACCTGTAGGCTATGAGATACAAGCAAATGTAGCAGCAAACACACTGGTGAGAATTAACTAAACCGATAGAATGCCGTGCGGAGAATTATCTTCGCGCGGCATCCTGAAATATTCATATTTGCTAATTTATCCCAAACACATATAAAGCATTTCCTTTACACCAGTAGAATAAAAAGTTGCTATTTATAGAGGAAATCGGTCATTATCTTTCTTATCCCTCTTCTAGGAGGGTTTAGGGGAGGTCTCTTGTGCTAACGACCGATTCAGCTTTATTCATCTACACATTTGTTGTTTGAACTATCTTTGCTTCAACAACAAGGCCGACATGAGGTGCCGGCCGAGTTTTGAGGAACGCTCCAGGCTTAGCGTAGAACGTAGTACTTCTGGCTGTTTTTCCCTCTGCTGGTGATGCCCGTCGACGGGTCGCGCTCCAGCTTGCGCAGCTCAGCGGTCGCCGTTGAGCGTGAGAGGCCTGTCAGCTGTGCGTAGTCGGGCGCCCTCATGAACATGTTCTTTCCGAGGAAGTCGCGTGCTTTCTGGATGCGCTCCTCCAGCGTGAACTCCGACTTCTTGAGTCTGCTCACGCCACCTCTCTCCAGTGTACACCTCATGGCGGTGTCACGGACGAGTTCCTTGTCAGCCCTGTACGACACGCCTTTCACTTCGATGCTCTTAGCATTACGGGTCGACATGCCGGCCTCGAAGGCATCGGGCAGCATGTCGCTCCTGACGCCAAGCTTGGCGTTGAAGGTGCCGATGCCGTCGAGTTTTACGGAGTAGCCTTCTGCCATACAGAGGGCCAGTTTCTCGCTTACCATCGACATGACGCCTATGATGAGGCTCTCGTCGATCTTGCCTTCGCGGTGGCACAGGTCCACAAACTGCTCGAAGCTCATGGGCCGTAGCTCCATCTTGTAGCAGGCCTGTGTCATGCCTGTCCCGTTCAGGTCGGGCATTTCTCGTTTGATGTACTTTGCATTCATGGTTATTCTCTTGATATTTAGTGTTCTATGCTTATCTTCTTTGGCCGTTTTATGGCCTTCCAACTGCAAAGGTAGTGATTATTTCGGAAAGTACCAAACAATGACGCAGTTTTATCAAACAAAGGCGCAGTTTTATCAAACATTGACGCAGTTTTATCAAACACTGACGCAGTTTTAAGTTTTACTGCTCCCTCTTCACCTTTTACCAAGCCTCTCCCAACCCTTTCCCCAGGCACTTCCTATCCTTCTTCTCGGCACTTCCCGCGTCGTTCATAGGCCAAGCCGGTAGCAATAACCCACAATTTTGCCTGTTCTGCAACTTTTTCTGCCTTAAGAACGTCAAACGGTCAAATAACCAAAACCGAATCACTTATGAAAACAAAACGTATTGCAAAGAGAGTCATGGCCGTAGTGACCATCGTGTTCACGTCAGTCGCAGGTGCACAGGCGCAGAGCCAGCGACTGCAGGCGTTCCAGAATGTAGTCATGAAGAACGAGGCGCTCTATCGCGAGCTGATGCATAGCGATCGGCACCAAGAGGCCGTTGCGCCCCTGACAACCCTCATCAACCTGTTCGACACCACAACGATTTACAAGGAGATCAGCATTCCTGAGGCAGCCATTAGGGGGCAGAAAGGACTGTACTACTACGATCTGGCTTGTTGCTATGCGCTGATGGGGCAAAAGACCAAGGGGCGCAGCCACCGTGAGCAGGCCCTTCAGGCCCTTGGACAGTCGGTGGCCAATGGCTACAAGGACTACAACAACATGCTGAACGACAACGACCTGCTTTCGCTTCGCAAGGACAAGCGCTTCCAGACGCTGCTTGCAGAAGTCAAAAGCCGACGCCCGCTCGAGGTGCTGAAGCAGTCGGCGCCCTACGCCAAGGATGCTTCAGAAGGTACCGTCAAGTTCTTGTATCAGCCCCTGGAATCGATGAACCTGCGCATGGTTCGCGAGTATTTCAGCCTCGACTCCGTTGCTGGCCAGGGTGACGAACTGTCGAAGATCATCAACCTCCTCCACTTCGCCCATGACAAGATCCGCCATGACGGTGCCAACAGAGCCTTCGTCGAACTAGATGCCATCGACCTCTATAACTACTGCAAGGCCACGGGCAAGGGCGTGAACTGCCGTCAGCTGGCAATAGCGCTCTGCGAGATGTACCTCTCGATGGGCATGCCTGCCCGCTATGTGACGTGCATGCCTGCCGATCCCAACGACTACGAGTGCCATGTTATCAATACGGTATGGTCGGAACAGCTGCAGAAATGGCTTTACATCGACCCAACGATGGACGCCTGGGTGACCGATGAGAATGGCGTGATGCTCAGTATCGCCGAGGTGCGCGAGCGACTGCGTACTGACAGAGCACTGGTGCTTTGCGAGACGGCTAACTGGAATCATGAGACGCCCCAAACAAAGGAGCACTATCTCGACGAATATATGTCGAAAAACCTTTACTACTTCGTCTGCAAGAAAATCAGCCGCTTTAATCCCGAGAGCCTCTATCGCACTAACGACCCTGCCGATGATGTCAAGCTCGTTCCCGAAGGATTTGTCTGCGAGAACTGGACCTGTGACACGACCACCGATCCTGACGTCTTCTGGGCAAGGCCGGAGTAGTTTTCAAGGGAAGGATGGGAGGGATGGAAGGTGTGGGAGCGCTGGGAGCAATGGGCGACAATGCGAAACTTTAAAAAAAAGTGGTCAAATATTTGCATAATTAAAATAAAATGACTATATTTGCGCGTTGTTTCAAACGAGGGAACTTACGGACGTAGGAAAAGCCCCTCCATACAGATGATGGCAGAGCAGCAGACTACCCACGGCCCGCTTGCTGAGCAGGGCTCCACGCAACGTTTAGCATTGAGATTCGAGTACCTGCCTTGCATCAACTATTCCATGCTGAATAGTGGTGTTGAGGCATGTACGCTGTTTGTTCTTGAGAACGGCGACGACCACGATTGGCAGCACGTCACGGTGTGCCTCACAGGCGATGCCATCAAGGACAGCGTGTCGCATGTCGACCTGCTGCCACAGGGTCGCTCCATCCAGCTGCGAAGCGTGCATATCGTCCCCGACCTTCAGCAGCTTGCCTCCACAACCGAGTCCATTGAAACAACATTCACGCTGACCATCACTGCCGACGACGAGGTGCTGCACGAGCAGTCCTACCCCCTGAGCCTGCTGGCCTACGACCAGTGGACGGGCTCTGAGATCATGCCCGAGCTGATTGCGTCGTTCGTCGTCCCCAATAGTCCGTTAGTGCCACAAGTGCTGGTACGTGCCGCCAAGGTGCTGGAGCAGATGAGCGGCTCGTCGACCCTCGACGCCTACCAGACGCAGAGCCGTCACCGTGTGCGCCAGCAGGTGGCCGCCATCTACGAGGCGCTGCGCTCTGAGGGCATCGTCTATTGCGAGCCCCCTGCCGACTTCGAGCGCCACGGTCAGCGGCTGCGCCTTGCCGACAAGGTGCTCAGCGAGAAGCTGGGCACTTGCATCGACACCACGCTGCTCATGGCCTCGTGTCTCGAGCAGGCCGGCATCTGTCCCATCATCGTCATGCTGCAGGGCCATGCCCTGGTGGGGGCATGGCTTGTGCCGTCAGTCTATCCGCAGATGGTGTGCGACGACTCATCGTTCCTGCTGAAGGAGATGGCCGACGGCAACCACGACGTGGTGCTTGTCGAGACCACCAGCCTGACGGCTTCTGCGCCCGTCGGCTTCGAGGCTGCCGTCGAGGCCGCCGCCAAGCGTGTGCGCAACGACCGCGACTTCCGCTACTTCGTCGATATTCGCCGTTGCCGTCTTGGCAATATCAAGCCGCTTCCACAGCGTGTGGAGCAGAATGGCGTGTGGACTTTCGAGCCTGACAGCGAGGAGACACCCGTCGGTAGTCAGGTCAACAGCCTGAGCCACTACGACCTGCGATTGGAGGACAGTGGCGCGCCGCTTACCAAGCAGGTGGTCTGGGAGCGTAAACTCCTCGACTTCACCCTGCGCAACAACCTGCTGAACGCCCGCTTGGGCAAGCGCGTGGTGCCGTTCATCTCGTTTGGCATCGACCGTTTGGAAGACCATCTGCAAGAGGGCGAGGACTATCAGATCATGCCCTGTCCCGATACGAAGGTCGAACCGTCGTTCCACGGCATGTACGACTCGCAGCATCAGGCCGCCCAGCACCAGACGCTCGTCACGGAGCTCATCCAGGACAACAAGCTACTGTCGTACATGACCGACGCCGAGCTGCAGGACGCCCTGAAGCATCTCTACCGCACGGCCCGCACCGCCCTCGAGGAGAATGGTGCCAACAGCCTGTTCCTGGCACTGGGCATGCTGAAGTGGTACGAGACGCAGAAGAGTGAGCAGCCGCGCTTCGCACCCATCCTGCTGCTGCCTGTCGACATCATCCGCAAGGCTGGCAACCACTATATTATTCGCAAGCGCGACGAGGAGACCATCTTCAACATCACGCTGGTGGAGCTGCTCAAGCAGACGTTCAACATCAACCTCGACCCGCTCGTCAACCTGCCCACCGACCAGAGCGGCATCGACGTGAAGCGTGTCTTTACGTTCATCCGTCGCGCCATCATGGAGCAGAAGAAGTGGGACGTGCTCGAGGAGTCGATGCTCGGCCTCTTCTCGTTCAACAAGTTCGTCATGTGGAACGACATCCACGCCAATGCCGACCGCCTGGCTGAGAATCCCGTCGTCGCTGCCCTTATGGGAAAGACTGCCGAACAGCCGAAGAAGGCAGACACCGTCCCTGCCGACAACGTGCCCGATGACGAGCTGGTCGATGCCCGTAAGATTGACCGTGAGTGCCGTCCGATGGACTTCGCCATTCCTCTTGACGTCGATTCGTCGCAGATGGAAGCCGTCGTGGAGTCAGGGCGTGGGCGTTCGTTCATCCTGCACGGCCCTCCAGGCACTGGCAAGTCGCAGACCATTACCAACATGATAGCCAACGCCCTGTTCCAGGGCAAGCGTGTGCTGTTCGTCGCTGAGAAGATGGCGGCCTTGTCGGTGGTACAGGCGCGCCTGGAGAAAGTGGGGCTCGCTCCCTTCTGCCTGGAGCTACACTCCAACAAGGTGACGAAGAAGCATTTCCTCGAGCAGATGGACAAGGTGCTGAACGCCAAGAAGATCAATCCGCCACACGACTATTCTGACACCTCGCAGGAACTCTATGCCGAGCGTCTGGAACTGATAGCCTACATGGAGGCCCTGCACCAGAAAGGTGCCAACGGGCTGAGCCTGTACGACTGCATATCGGAATACCTGCTCATCGACGAGGACGAGATGGAGGGCGCCACGATCGACATGTCGCGCGTCGACGCCAGCTACATCAGCCGCCTGCTCGCTGAGGCTGAGTCCACGGCCACCATCTTGCAGATAACGGGGCAGCCCAGCACGCATCCCTTGGCTGGTCTTGAGCCTGCCGACAGTCGGACGGCCACCGCCGACGAGCTGCGGACGGTGTTCACCGAGGCGGTCCGCTTGCGTGACGTCCGCCAGCGGCAATATGAGGCGCTGAACGACGCTGCGCCTTTCAATGTGCGCAACGATGCTGACGCTGAGGCACTTGCCGGCATCGTGGGGCTCATGCAGTCCGTTAGTGAGCTGAACATGTCCCTCCTCACCGTTGGCGACGATACCACGTTGCGTCGTCGGCTCTCTGATATCGTAGAACAAGGTCAGGCGTGCGAGCAGCATCACACGAAGCTCGTCACCGACTACGACAGCACTGTTCCTGACCTCGATGTCGCTGCGAAGCGTGCCGAGTGGACCGCCATCCAGCAGCAGTGGTTCCTGCCTCGTTTCTTCAAGAAGAAGTCGTTCCTCAAGCAGTTGTGCACGGCACGCCGCATCGGCGAGGACGAGGTGGCGCCCCTGCTCAGTGACATCGAGCAGTACCAGCGGCAGCAGGCCGACTACGCGTCACAGCTGCCCACCCTGCAGGACGTGTTCCCCCACGAAGCACGCAAGGGGCATGAGAAGTGGACGGTCATGACCGACCAGATGGAGCATGCCCACCAGCTGAGCGTGGCCCTACGTGCCTATTGCTCGCACAATGGCTCGCGCTATCCCGCCTTCCGCGAGGCGCTCTTCGAGCGCATTGGTGGCGACTGGGAGACGTTCCGCACTGATGTCAGCCGGCTTGCCGGTGAGCTGACGTCCACCGTTGACTCCCTCCACGAACACTTCAGTCGTTACAAGTCACTGACGCAGGGCGGCCTCCGCGATCAGGAAGACGTGCTGGCGCATGCCGAACAGTGGCTGGGCAGCTTCGACAAACTGCGCGACTGGCAGCATTGGGTGGAGAAGAAGCACGTGCTGACAGACCTGGGACTCGGCAGCGTGGTCAGTGCCATCGAGCAGCATGCCACCCCCTCGCCCCTCGCTCTTCTGAAGGCTTACGCGAAGGCTATCTACCATCGTCTCATCAGCGAGACCATCGATGCCAACGAGCAGCTACGTAAGTTTAACGGCTTGCTCTTTCGCCAGCAGATTGAAAACTATAAGCGCAACACGCGCCGCTTCCAGGAACTCAGCAAGGCCGAGCTCTACAGCCGACTGGCGGCACGCATCCCCACCGCCTCGATGGCTTCTGCCGATGGTTCCGAGATGGGCATACTGAAGCGTAACATCGCCAATGGCGGGCGTGGGAACTCCATTCGCGGCATCATGGACAGCATCCCCACACTGCTGCCACGCCTGTGTCCCTGCATGCTGATGAGCCCCCTCAGCGTGGCGCAGTTCCTTGACCTGAAGTCTGAAAAGTTCGACCTTGTCATCTTCGATGAGGCCTCACAGATGCCCACCAGCGAGGCTGTCGGTGCCATTGCCCGCGGCAAGGCTCTCATCGTCGTCGGCGATAGCAAGCAGATGCCGCCCACCAGCTTCTTCACGACCTCGCAGGTCGACGAGGAGGAGGCCGAGCTCGACGATCTGGAAAGCATTCTCGACGACTGCAAGACGCTCTCCATGCACGAGTATTACCTCAGTTGGCACTACCGCTCGAAGCACGAGAGCCTGATCGCCTTCAGCAACATGCACTACTACGGCGGCCACCTGCTCACCTTCCCATCCGTCGACGACCAGCAGGTGAAAGTGCGCATGGTACGTGTCGAGGGGCGCTACGACAAGGGCCACACCCGCTCCAACCCCGAGGAGGCCCGCGCCATTGTCGACGAGGTGCTCCGTCGTCTGGAGGCCTCTGCCCATCCTTCGCCCTCTGCCCACCACGCTTCACCCAGGAGCATCGGTATTGTCTCTTTCAGCAAGGTGCAGCAGAACCTTATCGAGGACATCCTCAACGAGGCGCTCGACAAGCATCCCGACTTGAAGGACCTCGCCACTAACAGCCCCGAGCCCATCTTCATCAAGAACCTGGAGAACGTGCAGGGCGACGAGCGCGACGTCATTCTCTTCTCCGTGGGCTACGGCCCTGACAAGTACGGTAAGGTCAGCATGAACTTCGGTCCGCTGAACAATGTCGGCGGCGAGCGTCGCCTGAACGTTGCCGTCTCGCGTGCTCGCTATGAGATGATTGTCTTCTCCACCATGTCGTCGGCACAGATCGACCTGCGGCGCTCCAATGCCAAGGGCGTGGAGGGTCTGAAAGCGTTTCTCGAGTATGCTGAGTCTGGGCGACTGCCACTGCTTAACAACGTGGCAGCTGAGCGCGAGAACCACATCCTGGTGGCTCAGATCTGCGATGCCATTGAGCAGATGGGCTACCGCGTGACACCCGCCGTGGGGCGCTCCAGCTTCAAGGTCGACATTGCCGTGTCCACTGCCGACACCCCCGATAGCTATATTCTCGGCATCCTCTGCGATGGTCGCAACTACTACGAGACGAAGACCACCCGCGACCGTGAGATCGTACAGCCCACGGTGCTGCAGATGCTGCAATGGCGTATCATGCGCGTCTACTCTGTCGACTGGTACGAGCACCACGACCGCACCTTCAAGCAGATCCTCGATCAGCTGAAGGAAGCCGAGAGTGCACCGCCCATGCAGTACGAGGAACCGAAACCCACGTTCACGTTTACCTCCGCCAGCCTGAAGACGCAGCGGTCGGCCCGCACACCCAAGCGCGACCAGATGCGCACCGACTATGTGGAGGCCGACGTCAAGCAGTTGCCCATCCACAAATCGAACTACCAGTCGCGCCATACCTATAATAAGAATATCATGCGGCAGATTCTGGAAGTGGAGCAACCCGTCACCGAGGCTTACATCGCCAAGCGGCTGGCCCGCGCCTTGGGCTTTGCACAGCTCAACACAAAGGTGAAGGAGGCCGTAGAACTCTATTCACAGCAGTTCTACCGCACGCCGATGCTTGGCGGCCGAGGCTATTGCCTCTGGCTCAACGAGTCTGCTGCCGCTGCCTACCATAGCTACCGCTCGCCATCGGCGCGCACCATTCAGGAGATTCCCGATGCTGAGATTGCGAACGTCATCATCGAGGTGGTCAGCGAGGAGTTCTCGCTGCCGCGAACGTCAGTACCTAAGCTCACCGCCAAGAAGCTGGGCTTTGCCAATACCGGCCCAAAGATGAGCGAACTCATCCTCGCCGTTCTCAGCGACTTACAGCAGAAAGGACGCGTCAACGACAACAACGGATTCATTTCAATCAGTGAAACAACGACAAACACATGATAGGAAGCTGCTGTCGCTCCGAAGTTTACCTTTCACCGTTGCCATCGCTATCGAGAATCTCATCATAGGCAGCGAAAGCGAAGAATAGGAAACAGTCGTATAATCAATAAATAACTCAACTTTCGCAAGTTGAGTAAGGAGTTGAGGAGTAAGGAGTTGAGGAGGTAAAGTAGGATAGACTTGACGCTACGATACTCCTGAGAGGGCTATACTAATGAATTCTAACTACTTCTTACTACATAAGTTGAGCAAATGCGAAATTTCAATAAATAAATAAAAAAATGATGAACAAAAGATTATGTACACTTCTGCCAGTTCAGACGTCCCTGTTGCTTTCAGCGTCAATGTTCTGTGGCGGTGATTATTCAAAGATACAGGCCTGCCCCATCAAAAGGGCAGGCCTGTATCTTTAATATATGCCCCTATTTATAGTGATAGGGGCAATAGTATATTGCCTTTAAAGTATTGTTCGGCATTTCCCGAATCGCCCATCCGTCTGCAAAAGAAGAATTAGGCTCCAATCCACCATACATTTCTTCCCCTTTCTCTTCAAACATAATCGTAATATTGCGAATACCTTCAGTACATACGCTTACAGTACTTTAACTTATGTACCACAGTACGCCGCCTATGTACCACAGTACGCCGCCTGTGTACTAATCACGTACTCTGCACGTTCCAAACACTTACCCTAACGATGTACTTCCTAACTCTTTTACCTTGAACCCAAACCCATATAAAGCATTTCCTTTACACCAGTAGAATAAAAAGCTGCTATTTATAGAGGAATCGGTCATTAGAAACAATATCCGTAACAGACCTCGCCTAGCTTGAAGAGAAAATTTTGTCCGCTTAAGGACTAAATCGTGTCCGCTTAAGGACAAAAATCTTCAAGCTAGGGGAGGTCTCTTGTGCTAACGACCGATTCGGCCTTATGGTACATCGCACTTTCTACCCCGGGGGTCTCCCCGGTAGTATTCCACCAGCCTTTCAGCCCTTGCTTCGCAAAAGATTCGGAAAGATGCAAAACCATTCACATCGGATGTAACAGGCTCATTGCAAGCCACTTCTGGTGAAGGGTTCCTTCGGTCAACCCAACCGCGTGTTTACTCGCCATTGAGGGCACAGCCGATGCCTTGGCATCGGTTGCTCTAGAAACGTGAAGGAAAGTATACAAATAGGTCAACTGCTATATCATTGTTATTTCTGCTCTATAGCTCATGCCGTAAGTATGCCGTTTACGGGTTGTAAGTATGCCGTTTACGGGTTGTAAGTATGCTGTTTACGGGTTGTAAGTATGCCATTTACGAGTCGTAAGTATGCCATTTGCAGGTCGTAAACCTATGACTTACGAGTTTAATTCCCGAGAATAAACTCGTAAAACCCGAGAATAAACTCGTAAAACCCGAGAATAAACTCGTAAAACCCGAGAATAAAAACGCGAAACCCGAGAATAAAACGAAAAACATCCTGCATACCCTG
>JAFPZD010000090.1 GCA_017417465.1 Prevotella sp.
GTGCGCCAGCAGTATAACATCGTCAGGCCCGGCGAACCGCCATACCGCATACTGGTGGAGGAGAGTGCCATGCGGCAAGATGGGTCCACGTTTATGGACCATGAGGTTCATCGCCAGCTGTCGAAGATGGGCTGCCGGCACATGGGGGGCGAGTGGTTTCGCTGCACTCCCCAACAGGTCAAGGCTGCAATAGTGGCAGTAAGAGAGCGCAAAGATTCGGCATGGACTCGCGACAAGACTTTCGGTATGCGCCCTGAGCAGCAGGCGGCTGTAGACAAGACGGCAGCCTATTTCGACAGTAACAGGCGTGAAGGTGGGCGCGTGCCTCACTTCCTCTGGAACTGCAAGATGCGCTTCGGCAAGACCTTTACCACGTATCAGCTGGCGCGGCGCATGGGATGGCGGCGCGTGCTGGTGCTCACGTTCAAGCCTGCTGTGCCTCATGCCTGGGAGGAAGACCTGCTGACGCACATTGATTTCGAGGGGTGGCAGTTTATAGCCCGTAATTCCGAGGCAACCATCGATTATCAGTTTCATAATGCCGACCCGGATAAGCTGATGGTGGTGTTCGGTTCGTTCCAGGATTTCCTCGGAAAGAATACTGCCAATGGCGGCATGAAGCTGAAACACGAATGGGCAAGGGAGTTCAACTGGGACTGCATAGTGCTTGACGAATACCACTACGGCGCATGGCGTGAGAACGCTAAAGAGCTGATTGGGGTGAGCGAAGACCTTGGCGGCGAGATAGAAAACCCTGACTATTTCTACGAGGAGCTGATACCAATCACATCCAAGCATTATCTTTATCTCTCCGGCACGCCATTCCGAGCAATAGCTTCGGGTGAGTTTATAGAGGAACAGATATTCAACTGGACCTATTCCGACGAGCAGCGGGAGAAAGAAATGTGGGGCGACAAGCCCGGCAACCCATACGCCTCGCTGCCCAAGATGGTGTTGCTGACCTATCAGCTGCCTGCAGAAATCACCCGTGTGGCCGAAGAGGGCGAGTTCGATGAGTTCGACCTCAACTCATTCTTCGAGGCATCAGTGCCGGGGAATGACAAGTCGAGGGTGGCTGAAGCTGTTTTCATTCACCACGACGAGGTTCAGAAGTGGCTCGATATGCTTCGCGGGCAATATCTGCCTGCTTCCGTCAACGACCTGAAGGCTGGCCGCCCGACCTTGCCGCTCAGTTCTGCCAAGAACAGGAAGCCGCCGCTGCCGTTCCTCAATGGCGACCTGTACTCAAATATGAACCACACGCTTTGGTTCTTGCCCAACGTTGCATCGTGCTTTGCCATGAGCAATCTGTTGTCAGAGTTCCAGAATACTTTCTTCCACGATTACCGTGTTGTGGTCTGTGCCGGTTTGCAGGCTGGCATAGGGCAGCAGGCATTGCCACCCGTAGAGCGTGCCATGTCGCATCCCGACCCACTGCATTGCAAGACCATAACGCTGACCTGCGGCAAGCTGACCACAGGAGTGACGGTCAGGCCGTGGACGGGCATTTTCATGCTTCGCGACACATCCTCGCCAGAAACCTATTTCCAGGCGGCTTTCCGCGTGCAGTCGCCTTGGACCATCACCAACAGCGACGGGCTGCATCCCAATCATACGGAGATTATTAAAAAGGTGTGCTACGTTTTCGACTTCTCGCCTAACCGTGCCTTGCGCAAGGTGGCTGACTATTCCTGTCAACTGAATGTGGATGAAGGCAACCCCGAGAAGTGTGTAGACGATTTCATCAGGTTCTTGCCCGTGTTTTGCTATGAGACTGGGGTGATGAACCAGCTCAACGCGGCTGATGTCTTGGACAAGGCAATGACCAATATGTCTGCCACGCTTCTGGCGCGCCGTTGGGAAAGTGCGCTGCTGGTGAATGTAGACAACTTCACGCTCCAGCGGCTGATGGACAATGATGATGCTATGGCTGCGCTGATGAAGATAGAAGGCTTCCGCTCGCTCAACCAGGA
>JAFPZD010000091.1 GCA_017417465.1 Prevotella sp.
ATTCTTGCGAAACATCATCCTTTTTTCAGAATTTTATGCCAACAAAGTTGCGACATTCAGGAATTATGGTTAAATTTGTAGTCTGAAACCAAAAACTAGCATCATGATGAATCTACGTAAAGCGCTCCTGACAATGGGGCTCGCCGTGATAATCGGCACCCTGCCCGCTGTCGCACTGGCTGCCGACGGCGACTATACCCGTTTTGTGAATCCACGCATCGGAACCGGTGGCCACGGCCATGTGTTCCTCGGTGCCAACGTGCCGTTCGGTTACATACAGCTCGGCCCCACACAGCCCACGCGTGGCTGGGACTGGTGCTCAGGCTATCACCACAGCGACTCAGTGCTTGTCGGCTTTGGTCATCAGCACCTGAGTGGTACTGGCATTGGCGACCTCGGTGATGTGGCACTGCTGCCCGTCGCCACGAAAGACCAACGGACAACGCTGTTTGCACATGCATCTGAGAGTGTGAGTCCAGGCTACTATGCTGTGAAGTTGGGTACACCGAACGTGTTTGTGGAACTGACGGCCACAAAGCGTGTAGGTATGCATCGCTATACCTTTGGCGCGGACCAGCAGGAAGCCCTCATGATGCTCGACCTGCGTCAGGGCATTGGCTGGGACCATGTCGCCCAGTGCCAGATGCGACAGGAGAGTCCAACGGTAGTGAGCGGCTATCGCCATTCCGTGGGTTGGGCGCGCCGCCAGAAGGACTTCTTCGTCATGGAGTTCTCACAGCCCGTGACCTTAGAAAAGGTAGATGGTGACACCACGGGCGTGCTCACGTTGAGCCGCGTGGCCGAACCATTGCTGGTGAAGGTGGCACTGTCGGCAGTAAGCGTAGAGAATGCAAAAATGAACATGCAGGCGGAGCTACCCGGCTGGGACTTCCCCGCCACCGTAGCCGCCGCCCGCAAGGTTTGGAACGATGAGCTCTCGAAGATCAGCATCAAGACCGACGACGAGCATGTGCGCCGCATCTTCTATACCGCCCTCTATCACTCGATGACCGCCCCGTCGGTGTTCTGCGACGTGAACGGAGAATATCGCGGTGCCGATGGCGAAGTGCACAAGGGTGACTTCACCAACTACACCACACTCTCGCTGTGGGACACCTATCGTTCAGCTCATCCGCTGCAGACAATGATTCACCCCGAGAAGCAAAAGGACATGGCGCAGACCTTCCTCCACATCTTCAAGGAGCAGGGCAAGCTGCCAGTGTGGCACCTCATGGGCAACGAGACCGACTGCATGGTGGGCAACCCGGGCATTCCCGTGCTGGCCGACCTGGTGCTGAAAGGCTATATCACAGGACAAGATCGCGAAGCTGCCTTCGAGGCTATGAAGACCTCGGCCATGCTCGACGAACGTGGTATGAAGGAGCTGAAGGAGTATGGCTACATCCCCTTCGACAAGGACGAGACCAACGAGACGGTGGCGAAAGGCTTGGAGTATGCGCTCGCCGACTGGTGTGTGGCACAGGTGGCGAAGCTCTTGGGCAAGAAGGCCGACTACAAATACTTCCTGCAGCGCAGCAAGCTCTATCAGAAACACTTCGACCCGAAGGATGGTTTTATCAAGGGTCTTTCATCGACGGGCGAGCGTCGCACACCGTTCAACCCGTTCCGCTCGGCTCATCGCGCTGACGACTTCACCGAGGGCAACTCATGGCAATACACGTGGCTCGTGCCGCACGATGTGCATGGACTCGTGAAGACGTTTGGCTCTGAGGCTCGCTTCACCGAAAAACTCGACTCGCTGTTCATCGTTGAAGGCGACCTAGGCGAGGATGCATCACCCGACATCAGCGGCCTCATCGGACAATATGCCCACGGCAACGAACCATCGCACCATATTCTATATATGTATAACTACGTGGGCCAGCCCTGGAAGGGTGCACGCCTGCTGCGTCAGACCATGAAGGAAATGTACTTCGACGACTACGACGGCCTGTCGGGCAACGAGGACGTGGGCCAGATGTCGGCATGGTATATCCTCTCGGCCATGGGCCTCTATCAGGTAGAGCCTGCCGGTGGCAAGTACTGCATTGGTTCGCCAGTAGTCAATGAGGCTTCCATCAACATGGGAGGCGGCAAGACCTTCACCGTCCGTGCCACGAACAACAGCGAGGAGAACATCTACGTGCAGCGTGCTCTGCTCAACGGCAAGCCACTCACGAAGTCGTACATCATGTTCAACGACATGAAGCGTGGCGGCACCCTCGAACTCCAGATGGGCCCGCAGCCTAGCGACTTCGGCACAAAGACGAAGGACAGACCGTGACAAGGTAACAAAGTAACAAGATGACAAGGTGACAAGGTAACAAGGTAACAAAGTAACAGCGTTCTGTATGTTGCGATATCATCGCAACCTCTCAACGCAAAAAAGTAACAATATGAAAAGACTAACTATTATTTGCTGTTTCGCAATGATAAGCCTGGGGGCAATGGCACAGGCTGAGTATGGAAAAGAGTACATCAAGCGCATTGGCGAGAAGAGTTCGACCTATGTGTCGCGCCGTCCAGCCGAGAAGGATCGGTTGTTCCGTTCCGATGTGATTGACAAGAAAATCAAGGAGGTACAGAAGCTGCTGAAGGAC
>JAFPZD010000092.1 GCA_017417465.1 Prevotella sp.
CATACGTCTGTGCCAACACGCTGTCGAGCGTCTCGATGATGGTTTCCGACGAGTTGTAGGAAAGGATGACGACGGAGATGAGGGGCTGCATCTTTATTAGGCGTTCAAGGGGTTTAAAGAGTTCAAGGAGTTTAAGGGGTTACAGGAGGTGGAAGGAGTTGACTGCGTCGATGACGGCATTCACTTCCTCGTCGGTCATCACCTGACTCATGGGCAGGCTAAGTTCCTGTTGGTGGATGCGCTCGGTAATGGGCAGCGACAGGTTGTTCCATTCCTTGTAGCACTCCTGCTTGTGAGGAGGAATAGGATAATGAATGACGGTCTGGACGCCCTTGTAGGTGAGGTATTGCTGCAGCTCGTCGCGGCGCTCGCACAACACCGGAAACAGGTGGAAGGCATGCGCCCGCCAGTCAGTGACCTGCGGTGTCTTCACCAGCGGATTGGTAATGCCTGCCACATAGCGCTGAGCCACGCTCTGGCGCTTGGCAACATCCTCGTCCAAGTGGCGCAGCTTCACCCTCAGCACGGCAGCCTGCACCTCGTCGAGGCGACTGTTGCGGCCACAATACTGGAACACATATTTCCTCGAACTGCCATAGTTGGCCAGCGCCCTGATGGTCTGTGCCAGCGCGTCGTCGTTGGTGGTCACGGCACCGGCGTCACCCAGCGCACCGAGGTTCTTGCCGGGATAGAAGCTATGTGCGGCGGCATCGCCCAACGAGCCCGTCAGCCTGTCGCCATAGCGGCAGCCATGCGCCTGGGCATTGTCCTCCAGCAGCTTCAGACCATACTTCCGGCACAGTTGCCCGATGCGCTCCGTATAGGCACACTGACCATAGAGGTGTACTATCATGATGGCTTTCGTCCTGTGCGTGATGGCCCGTTCTATGAGGCTATCGTCAATCTCCAGCGTCTCCAGCCGCGGCTCCACGAGTACGGGTTTGAGGTTGTTCTCCGTAATGGCCAGAATGGTGGCAATGAAGGTGTTGGCAGGCACTATCACCTCGTCGCCGTCCTTCATCACGCCCATCTCCTTATAGGCTCGCAATATCCAGATGAGGGCATCCAGACCATTGGCACAGCTCACCGTATGCTTCGCACCGATATACTGTGCATACTCCTGTTCAAAGGCCCTGTTCTCCTCGCCTTGCAAGTACCACCCACTGTCTATCACACGGCGCACGGCCTCGTGAATCTCCTCACCATGACTGGCCGTCACCTTCTGTAAGTCCAGAAACTTGATCATTTGGTTATTTACTATTTGACAATTTACAATTTGACAATTTATTTGTCTATTTCTTCTGTTTTCGTTAGTGTTATCTTGCCGTCATCGGTGATGTATCCGCGCATGGTGGCGGGATTGCCAAACCACACCGTATTGGCAGGAATATCCTTCGTCACCACACTGCCTGCGCCGATGAAGGCATAGCGCCCGATGGTATGTCCGCCCAGCACGGTGCTGTTGGCACCGATGGTCACGCCGTCCTCCACCGTGGTGTCCACCCGCGTCCACTGGTGCTTCGAGCGTGGCACGAGGTCGTTGGTAAAGGTGACGTTGGCACCGATAAACACGTTGTTGCCGATGCGGATGCCGTCCCACACCTGCACGCCACACTTGATGGTGGTATTGTCGCCTATCACCACGTCGTTCTCGATAAACGTGTTGGCACAGATGTTGCAGTTGCGTCCTATCTTGGCACCCTTCAGCACCACGCAAAACTGCCAGATGGAAGTGTCGTCGCCAATCTGCTGCGACTGCACGTCACTCAGCTTATGTATTTTTGTTGCCATCGGCTTTATATTTCAGGTATTCGTCGTAATCGCGGATATAGTCCTCCTCGTCGTATTTCTCCGATGCCAGCACCAGACACACCGAGCCCGACGAGAAGTCGTCGAGTGTACGCCAGATGCCGGGCATCACCAGCAGGCCCTGATAGGGACGGTTCAGCATGAAGGTGCGCTTCACGCTGCCGTCGTCCAGCGTCACCGTAAAGCTGCCGCTGGCGGCCAATATCAGCTGGCGCAGCTGCTTGTGGGCATGGCCTCCCCTACTCTCGCCGCCTGGCACGTCATAGAGCCAATAGGAGCGGCGCACGTCGAAGGGCACCGTCCGTCCGTTTTCTACCACCGTGATGTTGCCCGTCTCGTGATGGTGCTTGTCAAACTCCACCATCGTGCAGTCATATACTGTCGTCTTCTTCATTGAACATTGACCATTGACCATTGAACATTGACCATTTCTCATTTCTTGCCTCTCACAAAATCTTCGAAGTCGCGGTTATAGTCCGACGGCGTGTAGGGCATCGAGGCAAACACCATCCCTACCGAGTTGGTAGAGAAGTTGCCCATCTCCCTCCACCAGCCGTTAGGCACATAGAGTCCGTAGTACGAGCGATTCAGGTGATAGATTCTAGGAGCGCTGCCATCGTGCAGAATGACGTCGAAGCTGCCCGACAGCGCCACGATAAACTCCCTGTTCTCCTTGTAGGCATGTCCGCCACGGCGCTCGCCGCCCGGCACGTCATAAATCCAGTATGTGCGCGCTATCTTGAACGGCACGTGCTCCTCCTCCTGGGCAAACGACAGGTTGCCTCGGCGGTCGATAATCTTCGGCAGATTGATGATTCGCGGTTCTTCCATAAGTATTATTTTGCCGCAAAGGTACAAAATTATTATGAATTATGCATGATGAATTAAAAATTATTTGTATCTTTGTGCCGTAAATAACACAAAACCGACATGAACACCCCTACCGAACTCCGCAACCAACGCCTCGCCGAGCGCCTCATCAAACAGCTGCAGCGTCGTCACATCACCGCCTACTACTGCCCAACGGCAGCCGAGGCCGTCCAGCAAGTATCATCACTCATCGCCGACGGCAGCAGCGTCACCTGGGGAGGCTCTATGACTATCCGCGATATCGGCATTCCACAGGCCCTGCGCGACAGGGGGACGCTCGAGGTGCTCGACCGCGACCTCGTCACCGACCGCAACGAAGTGGTGCACATCTACGAGCGCGCCTTCACCGCCGACGTCTATCTCTCCAGTGCCAATGCCATCAGCGAGGACGGCGTCATTGTCAATATCGACGGCAACGGCAATCGTGTCGCCGCCATCACCTGGGGTCCCAAGCAGGTTATCTTCATCATCGGACTCAACAAGGTCGCCCAGACCGTCGAGGCCGCCCTGCAGCGTGCCCGTTCCACGGCAGCACCCGTCAATGCCGCCCGTTTCGACATCCAGACACCCTGCCAGCTCGACGGCGTCTGTCACAACTGCAACTCGCCCGAGAGCATCTGCAACCACGTCCACTTCCTGCGCAACTCTCCCCGTGGCCGCCACACCGTGGTCCTCGTGGGCGAATCACTGGGATACTAATATGAGAAAATTCCTAACGCTATCGTTTGCCGCCTGCTGCGCGGCAATGATGGGTATTCTCCTGACAGGATGCACCCAGCAGCAGCAGTTTGGCGACGACCGCCTGCTCAGCATCCTGCGCGACACCCATTTCGACAGCGCCCGTCAGGTCATCGACACCCTCAAGGCCTCCGTCGACACCCACCGCAACGGTGCCGAGCCCAACGACGACCTCACCATGCTCTGCCTCCGCCTCGGCTAATCATCACGGACAAACGTAAAAAAAGATAGTATGAAAAGAATTCTCCTGTATGTAATAGTAGCGCTGTCTACTATCGTTGTCCAGGCCCAGCAACTGCGTGACGGCCATTTCTTCAAGACATTCAGCGACGGTCAGCCGACGGCACAGGCCGCTCCCGCACTCTTTGACCAGTGGTTCTCGCTGCCCGAAGGCACAGAATGGCGCGAGGTGAGCCGCCAGACCGACAATATCGGCATGGAGCGCATAGAATATCGCCAGTACGTCAGTGGCATCGAGGTGGAATACTCCCAAGTGCTGCTGCACGTCAGGGACGGTCGCGTCCTGTCGGCCAACGGCACCGTGATGGAACAGCGGCGCACACCTGCCAAGCTGCAGCGCCACAGCATCATGCACCGTGGCGGCACACCTACCGACCTGCTGGGCCGCAAGCTGCTGCTCATCGATACCGACAATGGCTACCGCTATGCCACGATGTGTATCTCGGCAGACGGCCGCTATAAGGTGTATCACGACATGGAGACCGGCGAGGAGTTGAAGCGCGTGCCCACGATGCACAGCGTCGCACCACCCGATGGCACAGCAGCCACCATGACGGGCAAGTCCATCTACAGCGGCGACCTGACACTGGACGTGACGAAGGGCACCGACGGCATGTACTACCTGTACGACCGCCAGCGCAACATCCACACCGTCGTGGGTGGCTATCTCCCCACCTACGAAGATTTGTTGAAGACCGGCAAGGCGTTTGACTACTTCCCCCGCTACGACCTCACCGATGAGGACATCCAAAACGAAGACGAGGAGAAAATAACGGATTGGCTTGTGCAAGTATATTTGGACCTAGCCAAAAACAACCAGCCGGGCTTTGTGCAATACATCAAGGACTACAGGTACTATGCACCCAACCAGAGTGACACATGGACGGCCTATCATCTGAACTCATTGACCTTGAGCGACGTTAAGTTCGGTCTCGAGGAAAACAGCTACCTGCTCTTCACCTTCTACTACAGCCAGGGCACCGAGGAGACGACGTCCTACGGCAAACTGTGGAGTGGCAAGGCAGAACAGGTCAATGCCTCCATCGACTTCAAGAAGCTCAACAAGATAGTCATCGTACCTACTGAGGGTGCAACGCTGGTTGTCTCCCTCATTACGAATGTCAAAGACGAGGAAACCCAGCAAATCAACCAGGATGAGAAGGTCTTGGAAGTAGTTCCCTTGCCCCTATCGCCCACCGGCACCGCCTTCGACGCCCAGGGACAGAACATGAAGATACACCTGGAATACGAGGCCAACGCCTCCACCCCGCTAGCGGACATCCATTGGGGAATGGGTCGCACGCTGGATTTCTACAAGGAGAAGTTCAATCGTGACAGCTATGACAACAACCATGCCCCCGTCTACAATCTCGTCTATATGGACGACAGCTACAAAAGTTTCACCGCCTGTCCCCTGGACAATGCCATGGCCTTGGGCAAGTGCGAACCCTATCCCATGATCTATGGCATGGGCGGCGAGGAGATGAACCCCGTCGTAGAGCTGACCATCATGGCCCATGAGTTTACCCACATCATCACCGACCAGAACGCCAAGCTCGAATACGTCGCGGAGTCTGGAGCCCTCAACGAGTCCTTCTCCGACATCATGGGCATCAGCGTCAAGAAATGGTGCAACCCATCCTACCAGCCCTGGTACATTGGCGGCGACGGACTGATGGTGGGATATAGCAACATGCGTGACATGAGAAACCCGCGAAACAGCAACGACGGCAAGGAGGGATGGCTGTGCCCAGGCTACTACCAGGGCTACGACTGGCTTGACACCTCCGACATGGAGAACGACAACGGCGGCGTTCACACCAACAGCGGCGTGCAGAACCGCTGGTACTTCCTGCTTTGTGATGGCGAAACCTTCGACAATAGTTACTACGTAGAGGGCGGAAAGCCTTACAGCATGACGGGTATCGGCATGGACAAAGCCCTGCAGATAGTCTACCGCACCCTGATGCAGTATGCCACCAGCCAGTCGCAGTATGCCGACATCCGCCTCTGCCACATCCAGTCGGCCAAAGACCTCTATGGCGACAACAGCGCCGAAGTGCAAGCCGTCATCAAGGCCTGGGACCTTGTCGGTGTCACCGACGGCACCCCGACAGGTATTGTTGAAGCGGAAGCAAACTCTCAACTCTCCACTCTAAACTCTCCACTTTCAAACTGGTACACCCTCGACGGTCGCCTGCTTGAAGGCCAGCCCACTACGAAGGGCATCTACATCTATCATGGCAAAAAGGTCGTGGTTAAGTGAGAGAAGAATTGAACTTGGTATTATCATTTAAAAATAATAAAGATTATGAAAAAGATTATGATGACGCTCGCAGCCGTCCTTTGCTGCGCTATGACAACAACAGTATTTACCTCCTGTGGCGGCGGCGATGACGACAACGGAAACAACAACCAGCCGCCTGTAGACGTGGCCGTGTCAGCAGAGATGAAGTGTGCACTGTATACCACTGATGAGTCACTCGCTGCGTTTGACTTCTACGTCAAATATTACGAT
The DNA here is from genome assembly GCA_017417465.1 of Prevotella sp. Lineage (GTDB taxonomy): Bacteria > Bacteroidota > Bacteroidia > Bacteroidales > Bacteroidaceae > Prevotella. The sequence goes on from JAFPZD010000092.1 coordinate 6,176, forward strand.
GAAAACGGGAATATACAAAGCGAAAAAGTGGTGTGGTCTGAACAAAACAACTCAGATGGTCAAAGAGTATGGACCAAGAAAGTCGTTCAAAAACTGCCCGCTACCCTCGGCGTCCTTTTCGAGATTAAGGCCAAAGACGGTATCGACCTTAATGCTCAATATATCTTATCCCGTGGCTATGACATAACAATTACATCATGGACTGCATCCGGAAAAGCCATTGACCAACACTACGATAGCAACTATAAAAGCAACCGTAACAGACCAGGCATGTTAACGGATGTCCTCCGTACAGAGGGTCGCCCCCTGGACATTATCTTAAACTACAACGCCAACGGGATAAGAGTTGGAACCAGCACATGGCAATAAAGTTTCCCCGAAAAAGAGTGCCCCGCGAGGGGGCAGCTCTTTTAAGGCTCGGGCTCTTCGGCGGCGGCGAGAGGAATCATGGGAGCCTTCTTGCCGCTCTGCTCCTGGTAGTAGCCGTTGCCGAAGGTCACCTTCTTGCCGAAGGCCTTCGTGGTCAGGTCGTCCAGGTTGGTCGAGTCAGGACGGAAGCGGAAGTGCACGCCCTTGATGTTCTGACTGATGGTAAAGTCGGCGACCGTCTCTGCGCCACCCTTCACGTTGGCGATGGTGGGGTAGAAGATGCCGATACCCTCCAGCTTCACGCCGTATCCCTGTGCCACCAGCTCGGGGATGCACTCAGAGAGCTTGGTGAGGATGGCCTCCACCTCGGCGCGGTTGGAAATCAGTCCGTGCTCAATCATGTGCTGAGCGAGACCACGCGTCGA
>JAFPZD010000093.1 GCA_017417465.1 Prevotella sp.
AAGAAATGGAACTAGTTATATAAATCATAGTATAAAGATGAAAGAAATATTGTACATACTGCTGGATAATTATGCTGAGCACGAGATAGGTTTCATGCCAGGTGTAGTGAGCACTGATGCCAAAGGCTTTCGCAAGGAGCCTAAGTATATTAACAAGATGGTAGCCCCAACGATGGAGCCTATAAAATCGCTAGGCGGTATGCGAACCATGCCCGACTATTCGTTCGAAACCATGCCTGCAGATTATGCTGCCTTGGTCTTGATAGGTGGTTTCGGTTGGATGAATCCCGAAGCTGAGCGTGTATTGCCCATTGTTAAGGATGCGCTGAGCAAAGGTGTTGTTGTGGGAGCTATCTGTAATGCCGCTTCGTGGATGGCCAAGCAGGGACTGCTGAACAACATCAAACATACAGGTAATGGTATCGACCAACTGAAATTGTGGGGTGGCAACAACTATACCAACGAGGCCGGTTATGTGAACGAGCAGGCCGTAACTGATGGTCGTATCGTTACAGCCAATGGTTCGGGATATCTTGAGTTTACACGCGAGTTGCTGAAACTGCTTGAGAACGATACACCAGAAATGATTAACGGCTGGTACACGTTTATGAGCTTCGGACTGGCAAAGTTGTACTCGCCACGTCCTCGTTTCAAATTCAACACCATTGGCCTTTTTACCAGCAACAATAAGGCTACTGTTGATTTCTATTCAAAAGCTTTTGGTTTTACCACCGATTGGGATGGCATTCAACCCAATGTAGAGATGATGCTGAACGACATGCGTATCATCCTCTATCCTCGTAGTGATTTCGAACAGATGGTATCTTACAAATTCCAATATCCTGAAGGGCTCAATGGCACTGTTGAATTAGCATTCGATGTCCCTTCGTATGCTGATGTCGACAAGGAATATCAGCATGCACTCCGCCATGGAGCGATATCTGTTCTTCCTCCCACCACAGAGCCATGGGGCCAGCGCACTTGTTACGTTGCCGACCCTGATGGAAATCTGATAGAGATAGGCTCGTTTACAATCGAGCAGAATAATCATTGATTAGTAGATAATGAAGTCTATCCGTATTTTTGCGATGGCGCTTGCAACAATGGGTGTCATCCATATCGTAGCTACTTTTACTCCATTAATTAATGGTGGTTTGGAGTTGCTAAGTCCGGCCAAGCAGCAGGCTATGATTTATATGAGCCTAATGTGTGGCATGCTACTAATAGTGTGCGGCTTGCTTATAGCAATGCTACATAAGAAAGTTAAAGAACATCCGTTTCTACGTAGGCCATATATGTTGATATATGGTGCACTGAGCGTTGATGGCATAGCGGCTGTCGCTTTCATGCCTCATAACCCGTTTGCGTGGCTGGTGTTTATACTTATTTGTTGTTTGGCTATTTCCCAAAAAGCATAGGAAGAGAAAACGATAATATCAAATGAATAGAATTACAATGGAAACAAATCGTATCATATTGCGCCCTTGGCGCGAATCGGATGCAGAGACACTGTATAAATGGGCTTCTGATCCTGATGTGGGGCCTCGTGCAGGATGGCCACCTCATCAGAATGTGGAGGAGAGTCTGGAGATTATTCGCACTGTATTTAATGATGTGCTGCACACATGGGCTATCGTTCTAAAAGAGACTGACGAGCCTATTGGCGCTATGGGGTACGGCCCGTCGTGCGACTGTGATTTGCCAGCCCGCGAGGGTGAACCACTCATCGGTTATTGGGTGGCGAAACCCTATTGGAATCAAGGTATCTGTACGGAGGCTCTGCGGCTGATGTTAGACCACATCCGCCAAACGACGGACATCCAATCGCTCATCAGCGGCCACTTCGTAGATAATCCCGCCTCTGACCGTGTGATGGAAAAGTGCGGCTTCGTACCCACAGGCGAAACCTGCATTGATGCGAACCAGTATCAGGGCGCGAACCGGCCTATCAGAGTTTTGAGATTGGAACTGTCCAAGTGTTAAATCCATGTTAAAGTCAGAATTTCCCTTGACTCGTCCCCTACTGGAGGCTGTAACTTTGCACCCGCTTAGCAAAAACATCGCGCGATATGAGTAAGAAAACAAGGTTAAAAATCGGAGAGTTCTCCCAGCTGATGCAGGTGAGCGTAAAGACGCTGCGCTACTATGAACAGCGGGGACTACTCGCACCTGACGAGGTGGACGAGTGGACAGGCTACCGCTACTACAGCATCGATCAGATGCAACAGTTGAAGGACATCCGCGACCTGCAACGGCTCGGCTTCTCGCTGGACGAAATCAAGGACCTGTTCGACGATGGTTCGCATACGCCGACCATCCGACAGATGACCGAGAAGATCCGGGAAACGGAGGCACAGCTGAAGGCACTGATAGCCCGTCGCAATCAACTGATCGACTGGAGGAACGCTCGCAAAGAAATGAAGACAATGGAAAAATTCAGTATTCAATCGCTGCCCGAAATCATCGTGGCAAGTCATCGTGAAGTTATCCCCAACTACGCTGCTATCGGACCCATGTGTGTCAACAAGATTGGTCCGGAGATGCAACGTCTTGGTTGCAAGTGTCCGCCGCCGGGCTACTGCTTCACTGTGGAGCACAACAAGGAGTACACGCCGACGGACATCGACATCGAGTATTGCGAACAAGTGGAGGAGATGGGGCAAGACAGTGCCATCATCCAGTTCAAACGCCTACCCGCCGTGCCTAAGGCACTCTGTATGAAGCACGTAGGTCCTTACGAGCGCTTTTACGAATCGTTCACTGAAGCCTTCCGCTACATCGAGGCGCATGGCATGAAGCCCGTCGGCCAGCATCGCACATGCTACATCGACGGAGTCTGGAACCAAGAAGACCCTGAGAAATGGCTGTCGGTGATTCAGATACCAATAGAGTAATAATCCGTCCTGATCGTCCCATATAGCTTGGGGCGGTCAGGACAAAATGAGTTACACAATGAAAGAAATGACGAACAATTCCCATCAGATAGCCGCATGTGGACTATATTGCGGAGCATGCAAGAAGTTTCTGAATGGCAAATGTCCTGGATGCAAGGAGAATGAGAAAGCATCGTGGTGTAAGATTCGCAAGTGTTGCCAACAGAAAGGCTTTCACACTTGCGCCGAGTGCGACAAGGATGTGAAAGAATGTAAGACTCACAACAACTTTGTCGGCAAGATTTTCGCTTTTCTGTTCAATAGCGACAGGGCCGCCTGCATCCGTTATATCCGCGAAAATGGAGAGAATGCCTTTGCGGAGAAGATGACAAAAGAAAACCTGATGACGATGAAAAGGAAATGAAGGTAGTCACATGGGTTCTACAAATAGAAAACAAACTTTGTGCCACTTGTTCCCTCGCCGTCATAGTCACAGGGCAAAGGGAACTGGCTGCTCAGATTGATGACTGCATCTTCGTCGAGGCGGATAGTCAGTTCAAGTTCAATGGCCATCCGTCTCTCACTATATCCTAGGTTCCAGATACATTCGCCCAGAACAGCATTTACCACCGTCCTAATTTCATCCTGTTGCCGCCAGATCGCGTCGAAGTCAGTCATAATACTCAATCCTCAGTTCCTCGCTCACATTGAAATCGTCATGGAATTTGTCATCGTACTTATAGACTAATCGCAAGCCTCTGTAAACAGACGGAACCTTCAGGACTTCCAACAGATGCCACTTAGGACGGCCGAAGTCGTATGACAAACGGTCGAGGATGATACGGTTTGAGGTGTAGTCAAAGTGATAGTAGCCGCCACCCAGACAGGAGTCTCCGGGCAACAACAGGTCTTTATGCTGATTCACCATCCCAAGGCGAAAGTAGCCATCCATCGTGATGATAAACTTTGGGAGTGTCATAGTTCAAGAGTCAGTTAATGTTGTACTTCAATTCTTCCTTATCGATGAACTGAAAGAAGTCAGTATTGGTCGTTAATATAGTTCTTGGTACTCATGCCGTAATAGAGGGCTTCGAGTTCCTGGAGGGTCAGTTTCTCCACAGAATGCTCTATCACCCGTATCAGCTCTTCACGCCGATACTCTTCCGATTGTCCGAAATGTCCTGTGTATGCCATAGTCTATATTGTTTTCGAACGGAACCTTATGACCTGCGACTCTGGGTCCATGGACTCAACGATGGCGATGGACTCCAGATGATAACCTTCCTCGCGAAGCTTTCTGCCTCCCTGCTGCTGTCCTTTCTCTATGGCGATGCCAATGCCCACCACTTCGGCACCAGCCTGCTGCACAATGTCGATAAGAGCAAGGGCAGCCTGCCCGTCGGCCATGAAGTCGTCGACAATGAGTACACGCTCGCCTTTGTTTAGGTAAGGACGTGATATAAACACCTGGTTCATACGTTTATGTGTAAACGAATAGGCCTGCGAAACATATTTGTCATCGGTACTGTTGGCTGTCACGCTCTTCTTGGCAAATACTACGGGCACGTCGTAGAGATCGCCTAAAAGGGTGGCGATGGCGATGCCACTTGACTCGATGGTGACGACCTTGTCGACCCGCTCACCATAGAAGCGCTGCTTTAGTTCACGGGCAATCTTACGCATGATACTGATGTCAATCTGGTGGTTCAGGAAGTTATCTACCTTCAGTATGGAACCTGGCTTGACAATGCCGTCCTTCAGAATCTTTTCTTCTAAGAAATTCATAGTTCAGGAGATTTCATAAATTCGGTGCAAAATTACAAAAATTCGACTAAAAACAAACATTTTACGAGTGAATGTATGTTATTTGGGCAAAAAATCTCATTCCCGATTGAAGACATCAAGAGGAGAGGACAACAAGACAACAAGACAAGAAGAGGAGAGGACATCAAGACAACAAGAGGAGAGGACATCAAGACAACAAGACAACAAGACATCAAGACAACAAGACAAGAGGACAATGCAACGAATGTTTGGGGCTGCGAAGTAGGAGCAGGCTCATTCCCGACCGTATGGCCAGTGTGCGCCGAGTCCCCTTTGGGTATAAAGATGAAACGACCTCCCCGGGCTTCGATGCTCGGGGAGGTCGTCTATTTGTGTTAACGCCGAGAAGGGTTAACCTAAATCCGTCGGAACGGATTTATGACTTAATTTCTTTATTTCTCAATTTCTTGTTCTTCAATGCCGGCCATGATGTTGGTGATGGTGACGATGTCGCCGATACCAACCTCATTGTCGCCATTGACATTTGCAGCCTTGATGATAGCCTCGTTGGTCTCGATGCCTGCCATGACGTTAGTGATGGACACGATATCGCCAATGCCCACCTCGCCGTCGCCGTTGACGTCGCCCTTAATGGGCGCAGTGCTTTCGCCACTGCCTAAGTAGACGATACGGAAGTTGTCGGCCACGATCCAATTCTTCTCACGGTTGCCAGCCAGTTTGCGGATACCTATCACCAAATCGGTGTTGGTGCTATCGACTTCGCACTCGACACTGTTCCAATAGAGGCCGTTCTGGAAGAAGGCAGCAGCCTGCATCATGTTGTCAGGGAAGTTGCCCACAACGGTGTTGGTGCCTTCACCTGGTGCCTTGTCGGCTTCCTCGTGGATGTACTTCAGCGGCTGAGTGGCGTCGCCAGCATAGAGCACAGGGGCCTGAACGAGCGAGTCGCCTGCAGCGACGCTAGCAGCATGGGCATTGATATCGCCGTCGCGATAGTAAGCCTGCACGCTGACCACATACTTACCAGCCATGGGCAGGAAGAGTCGCTGCGAGAGGTCGTACTCCTGCGAGTTGAAGGTCTCAGTGTTCTTGTCGCCGAAGTTGCGGTCGCCCCATCCCCAGCCTTGTTCCAAGTCGTTCCATGGATTATCGAGTGCAGCGTACTTGTTGAAGCTGGCATCGCTGATGATGACCGTCACGTCAACGGGGTTCTCCTCAGAAGCCTCGTCCATCAAGGCCAGGCGGTCGTCCTTCGTGATGAGCATCCACTCGGCATCGGGGTTACCGGGCGTTTCCCATGTAGCCGTTACAGTGTTGAAGTGATGAACACCACCACCGTCAACCTCACCATCAGGATCGAAGGCCAGATAGCCACGGTTGCCCTTGATGGCATAGACGCCAGGCTTGCCCTCGACGGGCTCGAAGACGTAGGTGCCCTTGTCGCCATCCCATCCATCGACGTAGGGGCTGCCACCGAGGAACTTATCACGGGCATCGCCAGGGATGAGCTCGTTGAACTGGATGGTGTAGCCCTCGCCATTCTCTGCCAGTGTGGCCAGCAGGCCGGGATAGCCCAGTGCGGCATGCGTGCCCCAGTCGGAGCCGCTGGTCAGATAAGCCTTACGTCCCACGTTCAGCAGATAGAACTCGCCCGCCGCAGGCTCGTTGCCCTCGTAGGCGGCTTCGTCGGTCTCTAAGTGGGCTACCTTACGAGCCACACGCAGGCTGTTCAGTTGGTCGTTAAGACCAGTAGTACCAGTGACGAGGAATTCCTCCTGGCTGGTGACGTCCACGCCCTCGGCCTTGGCCAGTTCAACGGTCTGCTTCAGAATGGTGACGTCGTTGTTCTTCACGTCGTCCAGCGCCTTCTGCAGGTTCTCGAGGGCGGTCTTCTGTGCTGCCAGGTCATCGCCGTCGACAACAGCCTTGGCGGCTTCGATGGCTTCCTTCAGGGCATTCATCAGCGCCTCGGTCGACTCCACATCGCAGGCCTCAGCCTCGGGGATGAGTTGGACCAGCAGCGGGCCAAAGGGGTTCACGACAGGATAAGTCTCGGGATAGACGTACTTGCTAACCTGCCAGTTGGCGAACTCGAAGTTGAAGTCGATGCCGTCGTTCACAACGCCGAACTGCACTACGAGCATAGCGAAATCCTGGTCGGGCATGAAGTCGACTGACACGGCCTGATTCGTGGTCTCGCTGTTGGGCAGCTGCGCCAGAGCAAAGATGGTGCCTGAGCCGTTAGCCTTGCCGTGGTCGAAGCCTTCGTTCTTGAGCACGAGGAAGGGCAGCGTGGTAAACGAGCTCCAGGAGTTCCAGCCACCTGTTGAATAGTCGAATGCGATGTTGTAGTCGGCGTTCGCCTCCAGGCCTCCAAGCTTGTAGAAGAGGGGCTCCCAGCCGCCTGTGCCCTTGTAGGGATTGAAGGTGTTGACGCCTGTGGCCTCGTCGTAGCCGATGCGATCGCCATTGCCGTAGACGTTGTTCCAGTGCTCCTCGTTCGAGCGCCAGTTCTTCATGTTCTTGTAGTCGGTGTTGTCGATAGCTTCTAAAGTGCGTTCACCAACCTCGACGAAGGCACCGTTGGTGTACTTATAGACCTTGCCGTCGGTGGTGTTGAACACCATCTTGCCTTCGTAGACCGTGATGCCGGCCTCGTTGGCAGCAGCCTCGCCGTCGGGACTCATGGCGAACGACACGTTCTCACGAGCCGAGAAGAACTTCTTGCCACTAACCTTGTCACGCAAACCAACCTCGCCAATGGGCGTCACGATGGGCTGCAAGTCCATGACCAGCTCCTCGTCCTCGTAGATCTTGAAGCTGAAGAGCTGCATCTTACTGCTCGAGTTGTCGGGACGTGCGTCGTTGGCTCCGGCCGTGTTCGTGTCGAAAATGAACATGGCGTTCGTGCCGTCGTCGTTGCGACCCGTCGACGTGCAGGAGGCGATGGGTGTCGTCAGGTCGTTGTAGTTGTAGACGTCTGCCTGCAGACCACTGGCATCGATGACAATTCTCTTGTTCAAGGGGATGTCGGCACTAAAGCCTTCCTCCTTGCCCGAACGGTTGAAGACACCTGTGTCACGGGTGTCGAAGGCACGCGAGAACAGCACAAAGGCATGGTCGCCAAAGCCGTTCTGACGGGCACCAAAGACGGCCTCCCAGCCACGGGTGTGGGCCGTGATGGCCACCTCGGCCACGATGCGGGTGGTAGACTTGTGGACGTAGCCCGTGTTGATGTAGGGCACGGGATCCATCTTGGACGTAGTCTCGATGTACGCAATGTCGGTGTCGCCACCGCCGGCCACCTTCAGCGTGCTGGTCTTCTGGTAGACGCCATAGAGCTCGTACTCGTTCAGGTTGTTGAGCACGTACACTTTGCCGTCGGCCTTGTTGAACACGTAGGCATCGCTGCCCGTGTAGCTCTCAAGGTTCTCGATAACGGTCACACTTGGCGACTCGTTGGCAAGAACGCGGTTGATGCCGACGCCCCATAGGACGAGCGAAAGCATCAGAAGTAGTTTTTGTTTCATTGTACTTTAATTTGAGATTAGAAAAAATATGTTATTTTAAGGAGTTGTGGAGTTGGGGAGGTGAGGAGGTAAAGTAGGATAGCTAAGGAGGTGAGGAGTTGGGGAGGTGAGGAGTTGGGGAGGTGTGGAGTTGGGGAGTTGTGGAGTTGGGGAGGTGAGGAGTTGTGGAGTTGAGGAGTTGAGGAGGTAAAGTAGGATAGACCTATTCGTCAACTTTGCACTCATTTTGCAGAATCTTAGAGCGATAGAGGTATTCTACTTTACCTCCTCATCTTCTCAACTCCACATCTCCTCAACTCCTCACTCCACACAGTCGTCGGTAGTGCTGGGAGCCTGACGGGGGAAGGCACTGATGCGCAGTCGGGCGGCTCCCATTGGGATGAGGTCGATGGTCTGCTCCTCGTCAGCACGGGCATCGAAGAACGTGGGCAGCACATCGGTCATGCCCGTGTCGTCGAAGCCCCACGAGGCAATCTGTCGACCTGTGGCCTTGAACGTCAGGGGCACGGCATCAGGCGTGAAGGGATAGTTGTCGGCAGGCCACTGACGCCGAACGACCTCGAAGCCCTGCGGCTGGTTCTGGCCATCGACGACGAGGGCGTAGTTCCAGGGTGTATCGGCAAAAATCTCGTAGGCGGGCCATAGCGACGCGTCGACGCCAGCCTGCCAGTGGGAGTCGTCCTGCACAATCTCGTGGTCACGGCTGTCGCGCTGCTTGTAGCGCTCACCTATGCGCAGCGAGAGGGTCAGCGGACCGTAGTCCAGGCTCACACTGCTCTTGTTCATCGTCCACACACGGGTCTTGAGGTGCATGGGCAGCGTGAGACTGACGCGATTGCCATCGTGCCACGTACGACTGATGCAGACATACTTGCCAGCCTCGACGGTAGCTGTTTCACCATCGGCAACGCTGACGGTGGCTCCCTCGGCCCAGGCAGGGATGCGCAGGTAGAGGGGGAAGGTCACGTCAGCATCGGTGTTCAGCTGGAAGGTGACATTCTGGTCGAAGGGGTAGTGGGTGGTCTCAGTGAGGCGCACCGTCTTGCCATCGGCCACGAGGGCCGTGGTCTCACTCTCGGCATAAAGCATCGTAGCCAGGCCGCCGTCGGTGGTGGCCATGACGAGGTGCTCGGTATAGTAGGGCCAGCCCATGCCGTGGTTGTGCTGACAGCAGCGGCTACTGAAGGGACTCATCGAGAGCATGCCACGCAGGCTGTTGTCGATACTTGGTGCATGGTTCTTGCCGTCGCTGATAGCCATGTTGGGCGAGGTGATATAGCGCAGGCCACGCATGTCGGGCATCATGGATGCCGTAAAGGTGTTAAGGGCAACATCCTCACAATGGTCGGCCCAAGCGGGGTCGCCGGTGATGCCCATCATAATCTCGTCGCTGGCCATCTGCTCAACCAAGGCACACGTCTCAGCGCCCTGTCGTGGGTCGGCATAGCCGGTACGGGCATTCTCGTCGGCACCATACATACCGCCAGGCATCTGACCGAAGCGGCGGCGCATCTCTGCTTGATTGTCGTAGGCTGCCTGCAGCATGGATTCGTCACCATTATATATATAATAGGTGGCAGGCTCACGGAACCCCTGAGCAACGTTCACACCGTGCCAGTTGGGCAGGTCGCGCTGCAGGGTCCAGTTAGCCGTGTTGAGATGCAGTTTCTCGATGAGGGGCAGGAGTGACTCGTCGCCCGTCCGGTTGTAGAGCCAGACGACGCTCCACTCATTGTCGCTGCCACGCTTGTTCTCCCAGTAGTCCTCAAGGAACTGGCCGTCGGGCACGGTCATCTCCCATTTGAAGTAGTTGGTCATAGCCGTAAGCACCCGCTCGTCGCCACTGTACTCGTAATAGGTCTGCAAGGCCCAGAGCATAATCATCTGTGCCCACACCTCAGGGCGTCCGTTCGACGTGTTCTTGGGGCCAAGGAAACCATCGCTCTGGAGGTTCTTGAAGACACCTTCGAACCACACTTGAGCCTCCTGCTTCAGGGCTTCGTCGTCGAGGATATAGGCCAGGCTGGCATAGCCACGCAGCCAGTAGGGCACCTCTTCCCACCCATGGTCGCCAGTGGCCGACAGCCATTGGTTGTTGTTCTTGTCGAGCCAGGCGCTGACGGTGCCCAGCTGGCCGTTAAGGCCATTCTTCTGGCGGTGCAGTATCTCAAGCAGCCATCCGCGTGGCTGCACCTTGCCGACAGGTAGCTTCAGCAACCGTCCACCGTGCAGGGGCGCACGGTAGGCAGGATAGTTGGCGGCATTGCCCATGGCAGGACGGTCAACAATCATAATCTCATTGGCGGCCATGCCCGACAAGGGTAAGGCCAGTAGTGTTGCCAGGCACAGGCGCTGGCTGTATTTCAGGATATGTTTCATTGTTTGGAAGTTTGGAAGGGTAGGGGATTTGGACTATAAAGATAGTTACTTGACCACCATTTTCTTGCCTCCGACGACATACACGCCATGAGGCAGCTGTGAACGGTGAAGTGTGGAAGCGGAATTGCTGATGCGCTGCCCAGCAAGATTATACACAAAACCATTATTTGTCTGAACGCTGCTGACAGTGCTGACCTCGGTGGGCTCAGCAGGCACGTAAGGCGTCGTCAGGAACAGGCCGTAGTCGATGTGTCCACCACCAAAGCCACTCTGCAGCGACACGGCAAGGACATTGTCGCCCTCGCGCAGAAAACGTTTCTGACTGGCTGTCAGCGTGTAAAGGGCATAATCGTTGTCGTTCCATCCCGACGCACTCCAGACGAGATGGCCGTTGAGGTAGACCTTCGGATTCTCGTCGTAACTGCAAGTGAGCACCAGCGTGCCCTCGACGGCCTGTTCCACCTCGTCGGCCGTAAGCGTGAAGTGGCGACGGACGAGCAGCGGTTGGCGCTCAGAGGCCCAGTCGGTAGTACGGAACTGATCCGGACTGTTGCTCAGCGGTCCTTCGCCTTGAATCCAGTCGTATTCGTCGGCACAGATGCCTGCCCACTCCTTGACAGGAATGGTGTTGAGCTGCTGGTTGTTGTTAAGCAGATAGTAAGCGCAGAGCCACGGTCCTGCCTGCAGCGTAGGCAGCAGTTGCGTGGTCATCGCCATGTCGGCTTCGTAGAGACCGCAGTCGGCAAATGCTCCACCCCAGTTCTGGTGAACGTGTACGGCCAACAGATTCTCAGTGCCATCGGTGTGAATGAGCCCTTTCTGCTCATCGGTCAGCAGGACGCGCTCGTCGTTGTTCCATCCATCAGTGACGGTCCACACCTTCACGCCGTTCAGAAAGTACTCTGCAGGCGCATCGTCGTGTCCGCAGGCCAGAAAGAGGGCACCCACAGGCTGCTCAGTCAACGAGAAAGTACGACGTAGGTAGATGTCGCCCGTGATGTCGACAGTAATCCAGCGAGTGGATGTCTGACCAAGATAGACCGCATCTGAACTGAAAGGCGAACGGCACTCCTGCCACTGCTGAGCGTCGTTGGTCAGCGTGTAGTCGACGGCATACCATGGTCGGCCTTCGGAATCGGCGGGTGGTGTCCCCCAGACGTGGTTGTAGTTAGCATCGGCATAGCGCTGCCCAGTGTTGAAAGTCATCACCTGCGCCGTCCATGTCTGTGCAGGTGTCCATTGTGACGACGGCAGCACCACCTTCTGTGCATTGAAGGTTGCCGTCAGTTCTTGGGCACTCATGCAACAGGCCGAAAGTCCCATCAGGAGCGAAAGAATCGAACGTTTCATATAAGCCGAATTTGGGATTAATAAAGATGGTGCAAAGGTAGCTGTTTTCGCTCGTTGCATAGGAAAACATTTGTTCAATTAAGGATAAATACGCGTCAAATAGTCATTTTGCAACATCTATGGCATAAAATAAGCCCACTGACTTGCCAGAATCAATGGGCTTGGAGTGTCAAAAAAGAAAGAAAAGGCTTCTAAGCGTACATGCGCGCCTTTTGCTCCTTGATCTGTTCGTCGTAGATGTACTCGTCGTACTCCATCAGCTTGTCGATGGTGCCACGAGGCGTAAGTTCGATGATGCGGTCGGCAACGGTCTCGATGAACTCGTGGTCGTGGGACGAGAAGAGGATGTTGCCCTTGAACTGCACAAGGTTGTTGTTGAAAGCCTGAATAGACTCCAGGTCGAGGTGGTTGGTGGGCGTGTCGAGGATGAGGCAGTTGGCGTTCTTCAGCTGCATACGGGCAATCATGCAACGCATCTTCTCGCCACCACTGAGCACGCACACCTTCTTCAGCACGTCCTCCTCACGGAAGAGCATACGTCCCAGGTAGGACTTCATGACAACCTCGTTGCCCTTGCCATACTGCGACAGCCAGTCGACGAGGTTCATCTCTGACTTGAAGAACTCGGTATTGTCGAGGGGCAGGTAGGCCGTGGTGATGGTGACGCCCCACTTGTACTCACCAGCGTCGGGCTGGCGGTTGCCATTGATGATCTCAAAGAGGGCAGTCATCGCCTTGGGATTATGTGAGAGGAAGACGGTCTTCTGACCCTTCTCGATGACAAAGTTGACACGATCGAAGAGCACGGTGCCATCGGCATCGACGGCCTTCAAGTCCTTCACTTCGAGAATCTGCGTGCCTGGCTCCCGCTCCATCTGGAACAGGATGCCAGGGTATTTGCGCGTCGAGGGCGTTATCTGCTCGACATTCAGTTTCTCAAGCATCTTCTTACGTGACGTCGTCTGCTTCGACTTCGCTACGTTGGCCGAGAAACGGCGGATGAACTCCTCCAGCTGCTTGCGCTTCTCTTCAGCCTTCAACCGCTGGTTCTGCTGCTGGCGCAAGGCCAGCTGCGACGACTCGTACCAGAAGGAGTAGTTACCTGAGAAGACGGTGATCTTGCCAAAGTCGATGTCGACAGTCTGGGTCGACACGGCATCGAGGAAGTGACGGTCGTGGCTGACCACCATGACACACTGCTCCAGACTGGAGAGGTACTCCTCTAACCACTGCACAGTGTCGAGGTCGAGGTCGTTGGTGGGCTCGTCGAGCAGCAGGTTGTCAGGATGGCCGAAGAGGGCCTTGGCAAGCATGACGCGCACCTTCTCGTTGTTCGAAATGTTGGCCATCTGCTGGTAGTGCTGCTCCTCCTTCACACCCAGGTTCTGCAGTAGCTGGGCTGCCTCGCTCTCAGCCTCCCAGCCATTCATCTCGGCGAAAGCCATTTCCAGTTCAGCGGCACGAGTGCCGTCGTCCTCGGTCATTTCAGCTTTGGCATAGAGGGCCTCACGTTCCTTCATGTTCTGCCAAAGGGGCTGATGCCCCATCAGCACGGTGTCCATCACCGTAAAGGCATCATACTTGAAATGGTCCTGCTCCAGAACGCTCAGACGCTCGCCGGGGCCCATCTCGATGGTGCCTTTGTTAGGCTCCAGTTCGCCGCTGATGGCCCTCAGCAGGGTGGACTTGCCGGCGCCGTTGGCTCCGATTACGCCGTAGATGTTGTTGTTCGTGAACTTCAGGTTGACGTCCTTATAGAGCGTCTTCTTGCCAAACTGGATGGCGAGATTGGTGACAGTAATCATATTTGAGAATTATGAATTATGCATTAAGCATTATGATTTGGTTTGCAAAGGTACGGCTTTTCCGCCAATTCTCAAATCAGAAATCTCAAATCTGAGCCCTTTTAACTCGCTTTAACTACTTTCACTGCGCTAACTGACCAAAAAGTAGTACCTTTGCACCCGAAAACTGAACGAATCTTATGGTATACAATATATTTCGGGGGCTTGGAATCGCCCTTGTCACACCTTTTAAAGAGAATGGCTCAGTAGACTATGACGCACTGTTGCGACTCGTAGACTACCAGCTGGAGAACGGGGCCGACTTTTTCTGTATTCTTGCAACAACGGGCGAGACGCCTACACTGACCGCTGACGAGCGGCAGCGCATCAAGGACCTCGTTGTTGAGAAGGTACAGGCACGCGTACCTATTCTTATGGGTTGTGGTGGCTACAACACGGCCGCTGTCGTCGAACAACTACGCACTGGCGACTTCAAGGGTGTCGATGGCATTCTGAGTGTCTGTCCGTATTACAACAAGCCGTCGCAAGAGGGGCTCTACCAGCATTTCCGTGCCATAGCGCAGGCAACTGAGCTGCCTGTCGTACTCTACAACGTCCCTGGTCGGACGGGTGTGAACATGCGCGCTGAGACCACTGTCCGCTTGGCACGCGACTGCCAGAACATTGTGGCCATCAAAGAGGCCAGCGGCAATCTGGAGCAAGTCGACGAGATTATCAAAAACAAACCGCCACGTTTCGAGGTTATCAGTGGCGACGATGCCCTGACGTTCCCTATGGTGTCGTGTGGTGCAGTAGGCGTGATATCGGTGATCGGAAACGCCTTGCCACGCGAGTTCTCAAAGATGATACGCCTGCAGATGCGTGGCGAGTACGACCCTGCACGAAAGATTCACCACCGTTTCACTGACCTCTTCTCGCTCCTGTTCGTCGATGGCAATCCCGCTGGCGTAAAGGCCATGCTCCACGAGATGGGCTTTATTGAGAACGTGCTGCGCCTGCCGTTGGTCCCAACCCGCATCACTACGCGCCAACGCATGAGCGAGATTCTCAGAGAACTGGGCGTATAGAACTTATCAGTCAATTTAAAAAAATGCCCCGCGACTCCTCGCAAACGCCCTGTAGCAGGGCAAACTGCGCGGGGCATTTTTTTATGGGAACGATTTTTCAGTCAATTAATTCAAGTTCCGCAAGTTCTGCACAGCCGATGCCATAGGCATCAGACAGTGGTAGCCAGCCATTGCAATGGCTGGTAACAGGTGTCGGTGTAGCAGGCGTGCCGTAGGTACGCGACAAGGGTCGGATGCTGTCGCGTACCTAAAGGCACGCTTTTCTACCATCCCTCTATACCAGCCATTGAAATGGCTGGCTACCACTATCACGCCCCTAGCGGGGCTAGCGGGGCTAGCTGTGCATAGTCTTCATAGCTTGCGGAACTTGAATCAATTAAAAATTGCCCCGCGACCCTTCGCAAACGTCCTGTAGCAGGGCAAACTGCGCGGGGCATTTTTTTATGGGAACGATTTTTCAGTCAATTAGAAATTGCCCCGCGACCCTTCGCAAACGTCCTGTAGCAGGGCAAACTGCGTGGGGCATTTTTTATGGGAACGATATAACAGTTGATCAAACTGTTCCCCTTCCCATGTACCATGCTTTCTACACTTTTCTGGGGGCAACCGATGCCGTAGGCATCAGATTTCCGTAGCCAGCCATACAGCCACCCCATTAGGGGTTGCGAAATGGCTGGTATCAGTCGTTGTCAGCTGACAGCGTGCCTTTAGGTACGCGACAAGATTGCGATTTAATGGCGTACTCACTTCTCGAAAACCAGTGTTTTAATGTCTTACCACTTAAGTCGCAAGTTCTTACCACTTAAGTCGCAAGTTCTTACCACTTAAGTCGCAAGTTCTTACCACTTAAGTCGCAAGATAGTTTTCCAAGGGTTTCGCGCCTAAAAAATGCAGGATTGGTACAACTGTTTTCCCAAGACACATCCAGCGTTTTATAGCTGAAAAAGACGTCCCCAAACTTGAAGATATGTACCCGCTTAAGTTTGATGAAGGGGGTAGGGGAAGTCTTTTGTACTTACACTGAAAAAAATGCCCCGCGCCAAACAGCCAGATAATCAACAGATTATCCATTGGCGCGGGGCATTTTTTAAAATTGTGTTCTTTTCTACTTCATCTCCACATTTCCGTTACTCCTGATAGTAGAAGGAATAAAGGCATCAACACAGTCGGCGTAGTCGCGATGAAGGTCGGAGTCTACCTTCGGCTGCTCGCTGACAGCCTTCCAGATAAGGATGCCTGGCCGGATGCCTTCGCCTTGACGGCTGGGACCGTCAGTGGCGACAGGGTCGAGCGTGCGCCGCAGGTTGCGGATCATCGTCGGCGACTCGTGACCTATGAGCAGGACAACATCGAGCTGGTAGTTGACGACACGGGTGATAATGTTCTGTGGCATGTCGTCGGCAAAGATGCCAATGCGGAGGGCACGGTGTGCATCATCAACAGTGAAATCGGCTGATGAACGGTCGGGGATGATGCCGGCATGGGTGGAGACCATCGACACATAGTCTGGCGAGTCAGGACGGAAATCCAGGAAGGTGTGGGCGACGTCAGGCTGAGGCTGAGGCATTTGGCGCCTTACAAGCAGCACGACGTTCTCGACATGAGGCGTGTGAGGGAACATGTCAACTGGCTGCACTTCAGTCACTTCGTAATCTTCGTTCAAGCATTGCAAATCGCGTGCCTGGGTGGCTGGATTACAGCTGACATAGACGATACGCTGGGGGGCTGCACGCAGGATGGTCTTCACCACATCGGGGTGCATGCCTGCGCGTGGCGGGTCGGTAATGATGACGTCAGGACGTCCGTGCTGGGCAATGAAGTCGTCGGTGAGGATGTCCTTCATGTCACCAGCATAGAAGAGGGTGTTCTCAATGCCATTGAGCTCAGAATTGACCTTGGCATCGGCGATGGCCTCTGGCACATACTCAATGCCAATGACCTGACGGGCCTGACGAGCCACGAAGTTGGCAATGGTTCCCGTACCAGTGTAGAGGTCATAGACGAGCTCGCAGCCGGTGAGACCAGCGAAGTCGCGCGCCACCTGATAGAGGTGGAGGGCCTGCTCGGTATTGGTCTGGTAGAATGACTTCGGACCGACCTTGAACTTCAGGTCTTCCATCAACTCGAAGATGTGGTCGTTCCCCTTGAAGGTGCGTATGTCAAGGTCGCCAATGGTGTCGTTACACTTCTGATTGTCGACATACATTAACGAGCTGATTTGCGGAAACTTATCTGCAATATGCTGGAGCAGGGCATTAACCATTGTCCACTGTGCATTGACCGACTCTTTTTCCTGAGCTTCATCATGTTCGGAGGTCAATGGCAGATGGTCGATGTGTACCTGGACGATGACCATCCACTCGCCGCTGGCCGAGTTGCGGATGATGACGTCACGCAGCAGGCCTGTCTGCGCCCGCAGGTCGAAGAAGGTTATGCCGTTGGCAAGGGCATAGTCGCGTATCTCATTGCGTATCTCGTTGTGAAGGTCGTCCATCAGCCAGCATTTCTCGACGGGCAGAATCTTGTCGAAGGCACCAGTGATGTGGAAGCCAAGGGCATCGCGCTGATAGGCCCGGCCGCTGGCTATCTCCTCGTTGGTGAGGTAGCGACGATTCGAAGCGCCAAAGTCAAGCTTGTTACGGTAGCCCTGCGTCTTCACACTGCCCAGGATGGGACGGAACGCAGGCAACTCCACTTTCCCAATGCGGTGGAGCTGGTCGTAGACCTGCTGCTGCTTGAAGCGCAACTGCTCGTCATAGGGCAGGTTTTGCCATTTGCAACCGCCACACACACCAAAATGCTGGCAGAAGGGCTTCGCGCGTACATTACTATATTTTATAAATCGCACGACCTCGCCCTCGGCGAACGAGTGCTTCTTGCGCCGAATCTGTACGTCACAGACGTCGCCAGGGACACAGAAAGACACAAACACCACCAGGTTATCCCAGTGGAACAAACACTTGCCTTCGGCGGCAACAGCTTCTATCACGGCGCCCTCAATCACGGGCATGGTTTTCTTCTTTCTTGCCATAGGTTCTGGTTTTGCGCTGCAAAAGTACACAAAAAATCTGAGTTACGCCTCCCTTTTCCTCTCTTTTTGCCCCCTTCGGTGGTTAAAAATAGATAATTGTGAGATGCAGAAGGCATTTTTTACCCATTTTTTTTGGCAGTGTGCGAAAAAAAGAGTACCTTTGCGCAATTCTATTTCTAACCAACAATTAACGTTAATCGTAAACAGAACAGTTTTTATGAGTCAAAAGAGAGTTTACCTGTTTGGCAATGGTAAGGCCGAAGGTAATGCAAAAATGCGTGAGGAACTTGGTGGCAAGGGTGCTAACCTGGCCGAAATGAACTTGATCGGCGTGCCCGTTCCTCCTGGTTTCACAATCACTACTGACTGCTGCAACGAGTACTATCAGGTTGGACAGCAGAAGATTATGGAGCTGCTCGAGGTCGACGTGATGGCAGCCGTGAAGCACATTGAGGAGCTGATGAACTCGAAGTTCGGTGACAAGGAGAACCCCCTGCTCGTCTCTGTACGCTCTGGCGCACGCGCTTCGATGCCCGGCATGATGGACACCATTCTGAACCTCGGTCTTAACGACGAGGTGGCCGAGGGCATGGTGAAGAAGACTGGCAACCCCCACTTCGTGTACGACAGCTATCGCCGCTTCGTGCAGATGTACGGCGACGTGGTGCTCGAGATGAAGCCCGTGAACAAGACCGACATCGACCCGTTTGAGGAAATCATCGAGAAGGTGAAGGAAGAGCGTGGCGTGAAGCTCGACAAGGACCTGAACGTCGACGAGCTGAAGAAGCTGGTGAAGCTGTTCAAGGAAGCTATCAAGGAGCGCACGGGCAAGGACTTCCCCAACGACCCGATTGAGCAGCTCTGGGGCGCCATCTGCGCCGTGTTCCGCTCGTGGATGAACGAGCGTGCCATCCTCTATCGCAAGATGGAAGGCATCCCCGACGAGTGGGGAACGGCTGTTTCGGTGA
>JAFPZD010000006.1 GCA_017417465.1 Prevotella sp.
CTCGTCATAGCTCATCGAGAAGTCGTACAACAGACGGAATTCTTCTGAACCAGCCTCAGCAAACCACACCTGACGGTCTTTCTCGTACAGCGCACAGAGATATTCCGTGATACCGCTCTTGTAGTGGTTCTGCCCATAGAGTCTGAGGCACTGCTGACCGCCGACGATAGTATCGCCATCTGTGAAATACTGGAACTGCCAGCCTGCGGTTCCTGCACCATTGAATTCGGCACAATACCAAACTTTCTTGTCCTCTACCAGCGGGCGATAGTTGGCATCAACAATCGAGGGGGCAGTGAAGTCGGTGGCACGACACAGTAAACTCCCTTCGCCGTCGGTCAGCGACTCGAAGGTCAGTACATCGGTTCCAACAATATCCTGATACCTCTCACCGACTAAAATGCCCGTCTTCATGGAACCGATGCCACTTATCCATAGATCGACGGTCTTATTATTATCATCAAAGAGTGCATACCGTTTGTACTTGGTTCTACCGACGGCTATCTCATCCATCACTCGCAACTTACCGGGAAGATGTTGCTCGTAGGCTGGTCCTCCACCGAAATTCCACTTGAACGTAGAGGCGCCCCATCCGAGCAAGAAGGGCAGGAATCCCTTCTTCTCCTTTCCGTTCTCAAGGTCGTAGCTGAACAACAGTTTCTTCATGTAGAAGGCAGGCAGTGAAATCGCATATCTGACCATAGTGTCTTCTGGTGTGCAGTAGGCAAGTTTATATGCTGTATCAGAGCCTATGATTAAGGATTCTGTCAGCTTTAGTGAAACTTTGTCGGTCATACCATTGGCATGAGTGCGCACGTAGTTCCAACTGCGCCCCACCTCTAGCATTGGCAAACTGTCACCATCATTATAAATGACTGTATCCACATCTACAGAATCAACCTCCGTCGTGTCTTTGTCAACTGTAGTGCTGTCCATAGGCGTTTCGTTCTGATGCGAGTTGGGCTGTTCTGGCGGATCATCGTAGTCGTTGGAGCAGGCTGAGAAACCTGCAGAGAGCAGGAACAGACAGCTGAGGAGATAAACCAGTTTCTTCATTGTCGTATTGTTTTTAGGTTTACACATTATTTTTTCTTATCGCGTGGGAACCGGCATTTGAGGTTTTCCGTAGGCAAAGTTAGGATGAAAAAAGGTCTCGTGCAAGCATTTTAGTGTTAAATCGGTTTAACATTGTTACAGTTTTTTCCGGGGGGTAAGAATCAAGATTCCCGATGTTTAGGGCGTTTGTCGCAGTTTTACCCCCCAAAAAGGGCGAAAAAAATGTAACGCTCCCACGGGCGGTTTTGCTTTGAAATGTGACTTTTTTCTCGTAATTTTGCAGCAAGATAAGGCGCTTCGTGCGTTCAAGATGAATTCAGATGAAGATGAAACGATTATGTCGATTTATGCTTCTGCTGCTCCTGATGGGGTGCGGACGCGGTGACCAAGTGGCGTGGCAGCAGTTGGCGCAGATAGACTCGCTGCTGAACAAGGAACTCGCTGACTCAGCGTGGAGGGAGGTGCAGCGCGTGGACACGGCGGCTATGACCGACGAGGTGCGTGCCTACTATCGGCTGCTGCGCGTGCAGGCCATGTGGAAGGCCTACGTGCCAGAAGTCTCGGACTCGCTGCTCGACTTCAGCCTGGCTTTCTACAAGGCGCACGGCCCGAGCGACCTGTTGGCCCGCACCTATTATTATATGGGGGCGGTGCAGAGCGAGCAGGGCAAGACCGGCGAGGCGGTGGAGAACCTGAAGCAGGCCGAACTGCTGGCAGCCGACATGGGCGACCAGCTGCTGCGCAGCAAGATATGCAACCGACTGGAGGACATCAACTTCACGGCAGGCGACTACCCGACGGCGTTGCGCTATGCCAAGGAGGCCGTGGCCTGCTGTCGGGGGTTGAACAACCCGAAGCTGCTGGTGGAAGACTACGAGGTGCTGGCCGTGGCCTATCATCATGTGGGGAAAACCGACAGCGCGCTCTACTACTTCGAACAGTGCATTCCGCTCATCGCGTCGGTGAGCAAGGAGGAGCAGGCCCACGTGCTGGCCAACCTGGGCGTGTAC
>JAFPZD010000094.1 GCA_017417465.1 Prevotella sp.
AAGAGTGGTACGCCAGGGCGAGGCCTTCAGCGTACAGTCAACAAAGAGTGAGAACGGCCAGATTCAGAAGTGCAACATCGTGTTGCGCGAGCTGGGTGGCGGCAAGTTCGAAAACGAGTATGTGTGCGCCATGCTGGGCAACCTGGCAGGGTGCAGGTTCTACGAAGGCGAGGTGGTCATCGCCACGCTTCGGTTCTCTACCCACGAGTATCAGGGACAGACTTTCCAAGAGATTCTGGCCACTGACATCGTAAAAGTAAACAAATAAGGTTAAACTTTGAGTTGAAGTGAGGGTCGCTCGAAATTGCCGAGCTGACAGGTAAACAACACAAAGACGTTTTGAAGGCTATCAGAAACATGGAGCCTGCATGGGTGAAAGTTAACGGGCGCAATTTTGCGCTGGTTGAATACAAGGATGCAAAAGGTGAGCTGCGCCCTTGCTACCTACTCACCAAGACGGAGTGCCTGTACATCGCAACGAAGTTCAACGACGAGGCTCGCGTATCAAGGGGTCTGTCCCCGCTCTACAATAGTGGAATATCTCATATATCTTGAAAAGAATTTTTAGCTCTTTACCTTCTATTCGCTCCCTCCTCGGAGCTTGGCTGCAAAATTACAAAAAAGAAACGAGCCGGAAAAATTTCCAGCCCATTTCTTTATGCTAATTATCGTTAACCTATCAAGGGGTCTGTCCCCGTGATACACGGATTCATCAGAAGTCCAGACGGTAGAAGATGTTGGGCAGGGAGATGCCGCCCTCGTCGATGCGGGCATTGAGGGTGCCCAGGTCGAAGCGCTGGAACATGGGCGTCTTGGTGCCGAAGATGTTCAGACCCTCGAAGGCGATGGTATGGCTTACCTTGCGACAGTTAATCTTATAGCTGACGGTCAGGTCGACGATGCTGGTCGGGGCGAAGCGCTGCGAGAAGGCTTCGTTGTCCTTGTAGATGGGGTTGTCGTCGATGATACCTGCTGCCACGTTGGCGCGCATCTGGTCGACGTCGATGGGCGTGTAGCGCATGCCGCCCTGGATGCTGTACTTGACACTGATGTTGAGGACGTTCTTGCCAATCATCCACTCCTTACCACCGAGAATCTTGAACATGAAGCCACGGTCGTAGAGCTGGTTGCGCCAAACCTTGTCCTCGCCCCTGTACTCTGACTTGTAGAGCGTGAAGTTGGTCTGTCCGAAGAAACCGTGACTCATATAGTGCTCCAGGGTGATGTCGCCGCCGTAGTTGCGGGTGTTGCCGCGGTTGGCCAACGGCTCGTCGGTGTAGTTGAAATAGCGGTTGGTGACGCAATAGGTGCTGCCATTGATGCCCACGGGAATGTCGAAGCCATACTCGTAGTAGGCATTGAGACGCAGCGTCAGGTTGGGGGTGAACTTATGGATATAGGTCAGATTCAGGTGATGGGCCTTGCTCATCTTGAGGTCTTTGTTCACCAGATTGCCTGCGGGGTCACGATAGAAATAGGTGTCGAGCTTCTCAATCATGGAGTGCAGACCATAGCCCACCGAGAAGCTGTTCTTGTCGTCGGGGTCCCACTTGAAGCTGACACGCGGCTCCACAGAGAAGTCCTTGGAGAGCAGGAAGTAGTTGCCTGACACACCTGCCGAGATGCTCACGTGTTCGCTGAGGGTGAAGAGGTTCTGCCAAAAGATGTTGGTCAGACCGGTATTGTCCTTCATGTTGGTATATTCCGTCATGGGATTGACGGTGTCGTAGAGCCTGTCGTGCGAACGATAGAGCAAATGGAAGAAACGGTGGGAATACTCGCCGCCAAACTGGGTGAGCCACTTGTCGGTAACCTGCTTGGAGAACTCGGTATTGAAGAGGATGCGGTCTTCGTTGACCTTCTGGTTGCTGAAGATGTACTTCTGCTCGGGCTCCTCGTAGGCCAGCGGCTGGGCGATGACTCCGGCGGCATTGCGCAGCAGACCGTAGTAATAGATATCGCTCTTCAGGTGCTGCATGTTATAGGCCACCGTGGTGCGCCACGTCCACTTGTTACCAAAGTGAATCTTGTGCGACAGACCGGCCAGCAGCTGCATGACCTTGGCGTCGGTGTCGTTGGTGTCGTAGGCCGAGTGGACGTCTTCCAGCTTCAGGCGCTCGTCGTAGGTGGTGTCGTAGAAGCCCAGACCGAAGAACGAGAACGTTCCCGCGCGCTTGGTGGGGAAGTTCAGCTTCCACGAGAAGTCCTGGAAGGTGGGGTGTGAGCCGTCTGTATCCAGCAGGCCCAGCTTGTCCATGAGCGACGTGAAGCCGTAGCGGTAGTTGACGATATAGCTGCTGTTGTGCTTACGCGAGATGGGACCTTCCAGCGTCAACTCCTCCGACACGGTACCCAGCTGCAGGATGTTCTCGTACTTGGAGTTGTTGCCGGAACGCATCTTCACGTCGAAGACACCGCTGAAGGCGTTGTTGTAGTTGGCATTAAAGGTCGAGGTGAAGAAGTCGCTGTTGCCGATGACGTTGGAGTTGAGCGCACTGACCAGTCCGAAGCCGGCATTCCAGCAGTCGTTATAGTGGTTGGGGGTAAACACCTCCACACCCTCGATGCGATACTGCATGCGCTCGGGGGCATTGCCGTGGATGGACAGTCCGCTGCCGTCAGCCTCGCCAGATACGCCGGCAAAGGACATAACCAGTCGCGCTGGGTCGTTGTAACCGCCGGCAAAACGGCTGGCTTCTTCCATCGACAGCATGACACCGCCGGTCAGCACGGCAGGATTGACGGTGGCCTCCTTGTTGACACGGGGCTTCACCACCACTTCCTTCAGCTCGTTGCTGTTCTCACGCAGGGCAATGTCGAGCACCACCTCCTTGGCACCGGAAATCAGGATTTCCTTCATCACACTCGGCTCATAGCCGATGTAGTTGGCCTCGATGGTGTAACGTCCGCCCTTACTCACATTGATGTTGTAGTTACCATCTATGTCGGTCAGGGCTGCCGTATTCTCCAACTCGGCAATCTTCACCATGGCGCCAATCAGCGGCTCGCCGGTGATAGCATCCTTGACTGTTCCGCGCAGACTTTCGGCCTGTGCCGTCTGCACCACCATCAGGCCCAGGATGAACACAACGGCCATCCATGCCTGTCTCATGTTGATAGAAAGGTTGTTTTTCATTGTCTTAATATTTTCAATCTGTCTGCAAAGATACAAAAATTCCCGCAACCTCCAAAGAAATTGCGGGAAAATTATGTATCGGCTCGGGACTTAACGCTCGTCGAGCACTGAGCTGTCGGCGAAATCGAGCACGTTCTTGCGGTTGGCCTGCATACGTTCGTACTCTTCCTTGGAGCCTACGATGATCTTCTCGAACTCACGCTGGCCGGTACCGGCAGGAATGAGGTGACCGGAGATGACGTTCTCCTTCATGCCCTCGAGGTAGTCGACCTTACCGCGGATGGCGGCTTCGTTGAGCACCTTGGTGGTCTCCTGGAAGGAAGCGGCAGACATGAACGACTTGGTCTGCAGGGCTGCACGGGTGATACCCTGCAGAATCTGCGTAGACGTAGCGGGCACGGCATCGCGCACCTGCACGAGCTTCATGTCGCGGCGCTTGAGCATGGAGTTCTCGTCGCGCAGCTTGCGGGCAGTGACAATCTGACCCTTCTGCAGGTTCTCGGAGTCACCGGCATCGATGACGACCTTCTTACCCCAGATGCGGTCGTTCTCCTCAGCAAACTCCTGCTTATCGACAATCTGCTGCTCAAGGAAGCGTGTGTCGCCAGGCTCGTTGATCTGCACCTTGCGCATCATCTGGCGGACGATGACCTCGAAGTGCTTGTCGTTGATGGTCACACCCTGCAGACGATAGACGTCCTGAATCTCGTTGACGATGTACTCCTGCACGGCCGTCGGGCCCTTGATGGCAAGGATGTCGGCCGGGGTGATGGCGCCGTCGGAGAGTGGCGTGCCGGCACGCACATAGTCGTTTTCCT